>DAIOGM010000146.1:8251-15350 GCA_036745215.1 Gemmataceae bacterium | reverse complement strand
CGTCGTCGCGGGCGATCAGGCGGAAACCTTCGCCGACGGCTTGCGTGCCGGCGGCGCAGGCCGTGGTGATCGTGCTGTTCGGCCCTTGCGCGTTGTACGCCAGCGAGATATGGGCCGCGACCATGTTCGGCAGGTACTTGAGAATCCACAACGGGAAAAGCGCGCCGGCCCCCTTTTGGCCAAGTCGCTTGGTTTCGAGTTTGCCTTGCGGATCGCAGGAGTCCATCAGCGCGGGCGTCAATTCCGGCAGATCGACGGGGACGAGCCCGGTGCCCATGACGACGCCGAGCCGGGTCGGATCTTCTTTGTCGAGGTCGAGGCCCGAATCCTGGATGGCCAAACCCGCGGCGCCGACGGCGAAGCGCATGGCCCGCGACATGATCTTGGTGCTTTTGCGATGTGCGGGTGGGATATAGGGATTGACGTCGAAGTTTTGCACTTCGGCTGCGATCTTGACGGGATGGCTGGTCGCGTCAAAGCTTCGAATGGGCCCGACGCCGCTCGTGCCGTTCAAGCATGCGGACCAGAACGCATGCTTGCCGATGCCATTGGGGGCGACGACGCCCACGCCAGTGATGACCACTCTGCGCATGCCCGCCTTACCTCACTGAATAAGCTCCACCGGAAAAGCAGCGTTCCTTATTGGTTCTTTCACCAATGGGCCTTCCGGGTGCGAATTCCGCCGATCCTGCGGGTAATGGCGGCGTTTTGCTCCTTCCCTCCTGCGTCGCCTCAACACAAACTTCCAGAGTTCTCCAATCTACCCATCTTCGAAAGAGGATGCAATGCTCAAATTAGGAAAATCAAGACAATTCGACTACCGAAACCGCAAATTCGTCATTTTCCCTACAACCCCGGTTTTTTGCAGCGCGGCCTCATTGATGTGGTTGTCGTAACATGTTTTTTGCGTTAAAGTTACGCACGCAGTCAGGTAGGTCAGGCTTTCCAGACTGACGTTGCTTTAAGTTCAGTCAGGCTGGAAAGCCTGACCTACATCGTTCCCGGTGTTGGAATGCGAAATAGTTCGTAGGATGGAATGAACGCCAACCTCCGCAACCGAGGTCTTAGTGAACGATTGGCTGCATCAACTCACGTGGAACGCCATCGCGTACGCGGCCGTCGGCGGCATCGGCATCGTCGCGCTGGCGGCGATGATCTACTTCGTTCCAAAGCTTCGCAAAAGCTGGTTCCCGTTGCAACGGTTGCGGCCCGGCAACTGGACGGGTTACGATGTTTTCCTGGCGTTCTGCATCTTCATCGGCTCTCAAAGGCTCGTCGTCGATACGCTTCTTTGGCTCGGCTTCTTCACGCCCTTGATCGGTCCGCCGCCGGATCGGGAAGCGGCCGCGCCCGCGCAGTTGGTCTACGCCCTCCGCTGTCTCGCCATCGCCAGTCCCCTGAGCTTGGCTTTCGTTCTCGGTTGTTTGTTGCCGGTCCTGTACGCGCGTTCGAACGCTCGGCCGCCGCATTACGGCTTGTCATGGAGTCGCTTCGCGCCCAACGTCGCGCTCGGCGTCGTCGCGTTTCTTTTGATTCGTCCGGCGGTCATCGGCATCTATGCCCTCGCGGTGCTGCTATTTCCGTTGCGCACGGATCCGTTTGATGAATTCGCCAAGCAAGATCTCGCGGACTGGGAATGGCTTCTATTCGCGTTTTACACCTGCGTGGGTCCGCCAATTCTCGAGGAAATCCTCTGCCGCGGTTTGCTGCAAGGTTGGCTGCGCCGCGCGACGCTGATCGGCCACGTGACGTTTCTGTTCATGACGCTGTTCGTGACCTTGATGTTCGGCTCGCTCGACTTGAGCCATTACGACGGCATCGGCCCGCTGATGTTCGCGGGCGTCTTGGCTGGCGGGTACGCGTTCTGGCTATTTTGGCTGACTCGGCGATTCCAATTGAACGACGAGGAGATGCAAGGCTGGCGGCCGATGCCCATGGTCGCGAGTCTGGAGCCGTCCTGGGCGTTATCGGAGGAAGAAACTCGCGCGCTGCGCCAGGCCGCTCGCGATGACGACGATCGCCGCGTGCTCGATTGGAAGAACGCCAACGCCCGGCTCGCGATCTTCGGCTCCTCGATGTTCTTCGCCGCGCTGCATACCAACTGGCCGGCGTCGCTGGCGTTGTTCCCGATGGGCCTGGCGCTCGGCTGGCTTTACCACCGCACGCAGAGTCTGGTCGGACCGATCGTGTTTCACGCGCTGTTCAACGTCACGACGTTCATCGCCCTTTACGGCACCGCGATGGACCCGTGACAATTGCCCATCCCGTGGTGCAGGCGGCTCGCCTGCACCAATCCGTGCAGGCGAGCCGCCTGCACCACGGCGACTCAAGCGACAAAGGGCAAGACACTCACCACGGCGGCGCGGGCATCCGCGAGAATCACTTCAACTCCCGCATCCCAACTTCCGCGCCGCATGTACGCGAGCGCGACGACGCCGCCGAGCCGTGCGGAATGAACGGACGACGTGACCTGGCCGACCTCGTCCTTGCCGCGCAGCACTTTGGCGCCCGATGCGACGGGCAACGGCGAATCGCCGCGAACTTTCAAGCCCATCATCTTGCGATTGGCCTGGCCGCGGTCGCGCGCCATCACGATCGTTTCCTGCCCGAGATAGCAGCCCTTGGTGTAACTGATCGCATCGGGCCGATTCACTTCCATGGCGAGGCGGTCTTCGTCGATGTCGATGCCGTATTCGGGCAGGCCGGCTTCGACGCGCAAGAGGTTGTATGCGTCCGCATCGCCGAGAATGGCGCCGCTGTCGAGCAGTTTCTGCTTCAACGTTTCGGCGTCGGCGACGGGAACGATCGCGTCGCAGCCGTCCAGCGCCAGCAAGCGATGACGGCGCGTCGGCGCGACTCCGGCGCGTTCGAGCAACTCCGCTGACTTCGGGCCGACGAGGCGCAGCAGTGCCAGCTCGGACGTGCGGTCGGCCAGATCGACTTGCTCGCTGATGATATGGCGGTTGCAATGTTGCAGCAGCTTGTCGGCTTGGCCCGGGGCGGCGTCGACCAGGAAGTCGTCGGATTTGCGACAGGTGATCCATACGTGGGCGATGACGCGGGCTTTGCTCGTCGTCACGAACGCCTCGCGCGTGTCGCCGACGGCGAGTTTGTTGATGTCGTTGGTGCTGACGTTGTGCAGCAAGGAGCGCGCGTCGGGGCCGGATACCTCCAGCTTGGCGCGGGGGCCGAGGTCGAAGAGGGCGACGGTTTCAAGGGCGGCCTGGTAAGGGGTCATGATTTTGCACGGGCGACCCCCGCGAATCGCTGCGCTCATCGCGGGGCTTGGGGTTAATCTTTGGTAATCACGAGGTCGCCGCTGCCGACGTTGCCGGCGGCGTTGCTCACGCGCAGGACCACGACGTGCGTGCCGGGGCGCAATGCGTCCGTCTTGAAACGAAACGTTGCAGTCTTGCTGTCGAAGATGCCGGCGGCGGGAAAGATATTGGTCCAGCGCTTGCCGTCCACCGCGAACTTGGCTTCCGTCAAGCGCACGAACGCATCGCTCGCCGACGCCTCCAAAACTGCGGCGCCGTTCTCGAAGCCGACCAGCTTGATCGTCACGCTCGGCGGCAAATTCGTCACCGGCACCGTCGCGCTGACGCGCTCGGCCGTCAAGGCGTCTTCGTCGGAGTTGTCCTTGCGATCGCTGGCGACGACCTTGATCTGGTACAACCCCGACGGCATGCCGGTCGTGTCCCAGTCGTAAGTGCTCTTGTCGTGGTTTTCTTCGAGCAGCACCCAGTCCTTCCAGCCTTCCTTCTTGCAATAGATGTTGAACGCCAGCTCATCGTCGTTCGGATCGCTGGCGGTCCAGCGAATTTTGAGCTTCTTGGCGTCGGCGAGGTCCTTGGTCTGCAGATCGGGCACTTCCAGCGTCGTGATCTCCGGCGTCTGGTTGATCGTTTGATAGCGCAGCGAAAACTGGCGAAACTCCGGCGTCGCTTTCGGATTGTCGCTCGTCAGCGTGACGCGATATTGCAGATAGCGGCCCAGCGGCGCTTGCGCCTTCGATTCCGTTGCACACTCTTGCGACCAGGCGCTCCACGTATCGTCGGGCTCCGCGACATTGCCCGAACGCACCGCGACCGTGGCGGCGCCGTTGGCCTTCCATGACATGGCGCCCCACTTGCTTTGCAGTTTCGTATCGAGCACTTCGGACAGCACGATCCCCTTGGCGGCGAAGCGATCTTCGAGCACGAAAAGCTTGCCCGGATCGCCGGTTCCCAGCACGATCGAGCCGTCCTTGCGCGCCAGCATTGAGTGGACCTGACCGACATCGAGCCGCGCGATTTCCGTTTTTTCCTTGGTGGCTTCATTGATCTCGAAAAGCTGGCCCTGCATGCCCGTCGCCACGAGCAATTTGTCGCGCGCCTGGGCGATGCGAAGAATCATCGTTTTGTCGCGATAAAGTTCGCGAACGGTGCCGTCGTTGGCGATGCGGTAAAGAGAGTTCTCCCCGGCTGCGGGTTTGGCGTCGTCGGACTTCACGCCGCTGCCGAAGCTGCCCTTGCGCGCCACCGGAGCGCTCGTGCCCGCATAGATCGCGCTCGGCGTCGCCAGCAAGGCGCGAACTTCCGGTTGGTTGGCATGATATAAGACAAATCCCTTACCTGCCGGATTGATGCGATAAACCAGGCCGCCCTTGTCCGTCCCCGCGTAGAGAGCGCTCTTCTCGCCCATCGCGAGGCAGAGAATATGTTCTTGCTTGGTTGCATAAAAGACGCTCGCCTTGCCGTCTTGCGTCAATCGATAGATCTTCCCCTTCGGACCGGTGCCCGCGAAGACACTTTTGGTTGACGCATCGTACGCCAGGCTCCAGACGTAGGAGTCGAGCCCTTCCGCGGCCGTCTCGACCTTGCCGCCGGGCGTGACGCGCAAGACCTTGCCGCTCGGCCCGACGCCGGCGTAGAGCGTGCCATCCGGCGTCGCGATCAGCGAAAATAGATGGCTTTCTTTGCTTGTGTATAGAACGTTCGCCTTGCCATCGGGCGTGATCTTGTAAAGCTTGCCATCATCGCCGGTCGCCGCGTAGAGATTTCCCGCCTTGTCCTCGGCGAGGTCCCACACGTTGGCCGCGTCGATCCCGCCGAGCGGCTTGACGAGGCGCGAGAGCCTGAGCACGCCTTCGCTGGTCACGACGGCGTCCTTGAATTTCGCCTTCTCGAAATGGGTTTGTTGATATTGATGCCAGACTTTGACCTTGGCGGCGTCGGCGGCGGAATGGTTGAGGAGCGCTAGGGAGAGCACGACGAGGAGCCGATGAATTTGCATGCGTGGTTCCTTGCAACATTTTCCGCATAGCGCCGCTGGATTCATCTTCGTGGAACGTCGCGGAGACCGCAAGGGCATGAGCGGAAGTTTTCCGGCACGGACCATCACGTCGCCAGTCCCAGATTCCTCAAAACTTCCGCGCTCGACGGCACGCGATTCAAACAATAGAAATGGAACCCCGCGACTCGATTCATCAGCTTCGCGCAAATCTCCGTGCACACCTCGACGCCGATCTGACGCACCGATTCGTCGTCGTGGGCGAATTGTTCAATCTTCAGGCGCACCGGCGTCGGCAACTTCGAGCCGCACAAGCTCGTGAATCGCTTGATCTGAGCCGCGTTGAGAAACGGCAGGATGCCGGGGACAATTGGCACCTTGACGTTCTTCTTGTTGCGCAGGTAATCCTCCATGTCGAGGAAATCGCTCCAGTCATAGAAGAGTTGCGTGATGAGGAACTCGGCGCCGGCTTCGACCTTCTGGGCCGCGAAATCCCAATCTTGATGCTTGACGCGCGCCTCGACGTGCCCCTCCGGATAACAGGCGGCGCCGATGCCGATCTGCGTGCGGCCACGGATGAAGCCGATCAGATCGGTGGCGTTGGCGAAGCCGCCTTCGGTAGCCTGGAAGATCGCCTGATCCTTGGGCGGATCGCCGCGCAGGGCGAGGACGTTCTCGAAGCCGAGCTTGAGGATATCGTCGAGGAAGGCGGCGAGCATATCTTTCGTGGAGCCGACGCACGTGAGGTGCGGCATCGATTCGATGGCGTGCTGTTCGCGGATGCGCTGGACGATGCGCGTCGTGGTGTCGCGCGTGCCGCCGCCGGCGCCGTAGGTGACGGAGATGAAGGCGGGGTTGAGCGCCTTCAGGCCGGGCACCGTGTCGCGGAAGAGCACCTCGATGGCCTCGTCGTTTTTCGGCGGGAAGAATTCAAACGAGATCGTCGGCACGGGCCGGTCGTAGAGGTCGCGGATTCGCAAGGGATTACCTCAATCTGCCGCTTGCGGCTTCGCGCTCGAACTGTGCAGCCGGAGCGCGAAACCGCAAGCGGTGTAAGTGAATTTCGTTCCATCATTTTATGGGAAAGCACCATCGCAGGCGGTATGATGCGATCCGTTGAGTTCGAGACACCCAGGAGATTGTTCATGTTGCAGCGCATCGCCACCTTTGCCGTTCTGCTCACCACCACTACGTTGGCGATAACTGGCGGTGAAGGTCCGAAGCCCGTGCCGCTTCCCGATGGCCTGGTCGCGCCGAACACGATCGCGGAGGGCATCGGGATCGTCGCGTTCCTCGAAGGACCGGCCGTCGATGCGGAAGGGAACGTCTTCGTGTCCGACATCGCTGGCAATCGCATCATGAAAATGGACCCCAAGGGCCAGTTCAGCGTCTGGCGCGCCGACAGCGGCCGCACCAACGGCAACTGCTTCGATGCCCAAGGCCGGCTCATCTCCTGCGAAGGCAACGAGCAAGGACCGGGACGCCGCCGCATCGTTCGCACCGACATGAAATCCGGCGTCGTGACGATTTTGACCGACAAGTTCGAGGGTAAGCGCTACAATAGCCCGAACGACGTGTGCGTCGATGCCAAGGGGCGCGTCTGGTTCACCGATCCGTTCTATGGTACCGATCGCAGCGGCCTTGAAATGGATGTCGAGGGCGTTTATCGCATCGACCCAGTTGCTGTCCCATCGGATCGCGAAGTCTGGAAGACAACGCTCGTCCTCTCGCAAAAGGAAATTCAACGGCCCAACGGCATCGCCATCTCGCCCGACGCCAAGACGCTTTACGTCATCGACAGCCATCCCAAGCCCGGCGGCAATCGCAA
>DAIOGM010000146.1:0-8241 GCA_036745215.1 Gemmataceae bacterium | reverse complement strand
CGCGGTCGATGCGGATGGTTCCCTTGGCGAGCAGCGGCTCGTCTTCGACTTCGGCAAGGGCCGCGGCGGCGACGGCATGCGGCTGGACATGAACGGCAACCTCTGGGTCGCGGCCGGCATCTCGGTCAAACGCGGGCCGGGCGAGACGCTCGACAATCCGCCGGGCGTGTATGTCATCTCGCCGCAGGGCAAGCTGCTCGGCCGCATTCCGATTCCGGAAAATCTGATCACGAATTGCGCGTTCGGCGGGCCGGATCGCAAGACGCTTTTCGTGACGGCGGGCAAAACGGTGTATCGCTTTCCGACGACGGTTTCGGGATACACGCTGTACCCGAAATGATCGCGTCCCCGGCGAGCCGAGCCCCGTAAGGGGCCGGTTGAGCACACCGATAATCGACTCAACCGGCCCCTGACGGGGCTCGGCTCGCCTGAGATTGTGACCTATACTTGAGGGCCCGCCAAATTGCTCTTTGCAGAATTCGCTGCGCCAGGTAATCTGCACGGAGCCACGGATTGGCGTCCATACCTTCGATGCAGGAATCTCGTCATGCGTCATCGTCTCCCCTTCTGGCAACGGAATGTCCTTCGGCTCCTCGCCGGCGGATGCGTATTGACACTCGTCTGGGCAATCTGGACGGACCCGGCGATTGCCCAGGGAGAACCAGGCGTTGTTGACACGAACGAGAATTTCGTTGGCGACGTTTTCCGTAACCTCTTCAACACCCAAGCCCTCATGGAAGTGCTCGGCCGGCCGCAGTATTACATTGCGGCATTCATTATTCTCAATCTGATTGTCTTCACGGAAACCGGCTTGCTCATCGGTTTCTTTTTGCCGGGCGATTCACTTTTAGTAGTCACGGGTTTGATCTGCGCCAATGAAGATTGTCGATGGAACTTGCCGCTCCTGCTGGGTACGTTGAGCGCCTCAGCCATTATCGGCGACACCGTCGGTTACTGGATCGGCTACAGCTCGGGCCCCAAGATCTTCAATCGTGAGAAGTCGTTCTTCTTTCACAAGGATCATTTGCTCAAAGCCAAGGCGTTTTACGAAACGCACGGCGGCAAGACGATCATTCTCGCGCGGTTCGTGCCGTTTTTGCGAACGTTCGCTCCGGTTGTCGCGGGCGTCGGCAAAATGGAATATCGGCAGTTCCTCATCTTCAACGTTTTCGGCGGCGTGTTGTGGGTGTTCAGCATGGTGCTCGCCGGTTACTTCTTGCCGTCGCTGCTGAACCCGCCACTGGCGAATGTGTTCGGCGAGGGGTTCAAGATCGAGCAACACGTTGACAAGGTTGTGCTGGTCATCGTGTTCCTATCGGTGCTGCCGGTCGTTTATGGTTGGCTCAAGGGGAAGTTGCAATCCAAGGTTTCACAGCCCAATCTGGGTTCGGTGGAGCCGGCGTTGAATATCAAGTGAATCCAATGTACTCATCACGCTCCGCGTGATGGCGTTCGGCGTCACTTGTGCGAGGATTCATGATCGCGTAAGGGACGCCAAACTCCATCACGCGGAGCGTGATGACTACAAAAAACGGCGTGCTTCCCGAAGGAAGCACGCCGTTTTTTTTTTGATTGTCCGATCAGCGCACAATCACGGCATCGGCAGATTTTCCAATAACTTGGTGAGCGTTTCGAAAGTGACCGTGCCCGTGATGACGAGGTTCGTTCCCTTCGTGTTGATCTTGATGGAGTTCATCACATCCATCGCCGGCGCCAGCTTCTCGTTTTGCTTGGCGAGATCGGCGACCTTCGCCTTGCCGACGATCAGGCCGGCGCTGACGACACCCGCGAATTCCTGTGCCTTCTCGGCGTCCTTCGTGTTGAGGCCGAGCTGCACGTCGATGTTCTTTTGAATGGTGATCGCGGCGCTGAAGCCTTCCGTCTTATCGATGAACGCCATCGCCATCTTGGCTTGATCGTTGCCCGCGTTTGGATTGTTCTCGGCGAGCTTGGCCATGACCTTGGCGGTGGCCGCGAAGCTGATGCTCTGCTTGGTGTTGACGGTTTCCAGGAGCTTGTTGAACGCAGGCGCCTTGAACGTGGCGGCCTTGGTGCCGCCGGCGCGGGCGACGGCTTCCGTGAAGTCGGCCTTGGTGGCGCAGGCGATCATGGTCTTCTCGTTGAGAACGCCGACGTACATCGTCTTTTCGTCCTTGGGGGTGACTTCAAAAGCGCTGGTGTTGGCAATCTTGAGGCTCTTTACCTTGACGTCGCCGCCGGCTTCCTTGCTCGCGTCCATGACGGCCGCTTCGATTTTTTCGGAGTCGAATTTGCCTTCCAGAAGAATGAACGCTTCCTCGGGATTGCGGCCGCCGGGGATCGCGACGGTGACGCTGCCAAGGTCCTTGAAGACATCGAAGCCCGCCTTCTTCAGGTATTTGCCGACGCCCTTGTCGTCGAGTTGCTCCTGGATCTTGGCCTTGGCCAGCTCGACGATGATCTTCGACTGTTCGGTCTTGAGCACTTCCGATTTGAGGATTTGTTGAATATTGATCGTCATCACCAGTTCGGTGTCGCTCGGCAACACCTTGTTGCCCTGGGCGTGAACGGCGGGTGCGGCCACGAGCACCGCAACGGTGCACGCAGCGGCGACCCAGAGTCGTCGCGAAAATTGCATAACGGCTATCTCCTAATTGAGTTCCGGAAAGGACAGTCCCTTCTCATGATGTATGGAATGATACTGAGGGCGGGTTTGAAAGTTTCAAAAAAATGATGCCCGTGCTGAGTGCAGAGTGCACTTACCAGACTCGACAAATCACGCATTTTAGGTAGTTCGTTTCCGGGCACAATGCGGATACGGGATGGTCCGGAGCAGCGCCGCGGCTTTCGAGAATCTGAAGATGCCGACGTGCTTGCGACGCCTCCTGAGCGAGTAAGTCATGTAACATTTCGCGAGAAATCAAGCCAGAGCAACAACACATCGCGAGGACGCCGTCCGTCTCCAGCAACTTGAGCGATTGCACGAGCAGCCGCCGATAGCCGCGCAGCGCTTCTTCGACGGCGGAATTGGAGCGGGCAAACTTCGGCGGGTCGAGAACGATGACGCCGAAACGTTCGTTGGCTGAGACGAGCTGATCGAGTCGATCGAAGACGTCGGATTTTTCGAAGGTGATATTAGTCAACGCATTGAGTTCCGCGTTGTCGCGCGCCAGTTGCAGGGCTGCTTCGGAGCCGTCGATGCCGAGGACCGACGTTGCCCCCGCTCGTGCCGCATGCAGTCCGAAGCCGCCGGAGTAACAGAAGGCATCGAGCACGCGCCGGCCGACGCTCAGGTGCGCGACGGCGAGTCGATTGTCGCGTTGATCGAGATAGTAACCGGTCTTTTGGCCTTCTGCCAGGTTGACGAGAAATCGCAATCCATGTTCAACGATCTCAATGGTCGCCGCCGGCCCGTCACCGCGCAACGGCCCGTCGTGTAACTCGATGCCTTCAAGTTGGCCGATGCCGCGCTCGGTTCGCAAGTAAATGCCGACGGGCTGAACCAGCTCTTCAAGCAAATTGGCGAACAGGTCACGCTGCTGCGCCAAAGCAAGACTGGTGAATTGCACGACGAGCCAGCGATCGAATTGATCGATCGCCAAGCCGGATAATCCGTCCGCTTCGCTAAACACGAGCCGGCACGCCCCATTGAGTCGAAGGATGTTGCGTCGCAGATGAATTGCCCGCTTCAATCGTTCGCGAAAGAAGTTGGCGTCGAGCTCTTCCTCGGCATTCCACGTGTAGAGCCGCACGCGAATTTTGCTCTGACTGTTGTAGTAGCCGCGCGCGACGAAATTGCCGGCATGCGAGACGAGATCGACGGCGTCACCGTCCCTGGGCGCGCCCGCGACGGCTTCGATGGCGCCGGCGTAGACCCAGGGGTGCATGCCGAAGAACGGGCGAGCGCGTTTGGGTTTCAGGAGGACGCGAGGAAGTGACATACTTTCAGGATATGATTCGGCGAGCCGAGCGGCGTAAGCCGCCGGTTGACTCAACCGGCGGCTTACGCCGCTCGGCTCGCCATTACACCGCCGCCTGCACTCCCTCGATGTAAGCCAGCGTCTGATCCAGCGGATTCGCGTGCTGCCGGCTCGACAGTGCCGCCTTGATGCGCAGCAGCAGTTCCGCCTTGTTGATCGGCTTCGTCAAAAAATCGTTGGTGCCGACTTCCACGGCGCGGTCGATGTCGTGGTGCTGATCGAGCGCCGTGATCATCAGAATGACGATGCCACGCGACTCCGGCTTCGACTTCAAACGCTTGCAAACCTCAAAACCGCTGATCTTCGGCATCATCACGTCAAGAAGAATGAGATCGGGCTGAAAGAACTGCACTTTCTTGAGCGTGTCGTCGCCATCGATGGCGATTTGCGTGTCGTAATCGGCGCCGTCGAGGAAGGCTTCGAGGAGTTCAGCGCCTTCGGGGTTATCTTCGGCAATGAGAATTTTTTCGCGGGACATGTTGGCTCCTTGAAAGAGACAAGGAGACAAAGAGATGAACATTCTCCTTGTCTCCTTGTCTCCTTGTCTCCTTGTCTCCCTGTCTCCTTGTCTAATTTCAGACAAGCCGCGTCACGCCCGGCCGGGCAACCGCGGGAATGGCCGGCGCCCGGTCCCAGCGATAGCCGTCCGTCGGCGTCATATCTTCGCGCGAGTTCATCGCCTGGTCCCAGGTGATCATCTGGCCCGTGTAGCAAACCATGCGGCCCAAGATCGCGAGCATGGTGCTCTTGTACATCCAGTCGATGTCGTTGATCGGCTGGCCGTTACGGATCGACGCGAACAACTCGTTGTGCTCCGCTTGATACATGCCGGTCGCCGCGCGAACCTGAGCCGCGGTCAATCGCCATTCGTTGGCGCCGGTGATCGAGTACGGCGGCCAGTTGCGATCTTGTTGATTGACGCCAAGCAGGTTCGCCCGGCCGCGGGTGCCGATGATGTGATCGGTCGTTTCGCCGTGCGTGCCTTCTTGCTGCCGGCAAAATGCGAAGCAGCGGACGTTGTTGGCGAACTCGTAAACGACGGCCATGTGATCGAAGATATGCCCGAACTCGGCGCCGGTGCGCGTCTGCCGGCCGCCGACGCCATAGGCGCGAAGCGGCGGCGTGTTGTTCATGACCCACATCATCTTGTCGAGGCTATGGCAATGCTGTTCGACGTTGTAATCGCCGGACAGCCAGGTGAAGTACGGCCAGTTGCGCATTTGCCACTCCATGTCGGACATGCCTTCGGTGCGTTCGCGATTCCAGAGGGCGCCCGTGAGGTAGTTCGTGTGCAGGGCGGTGATGTCGCCGATCGCGCCGTCGTGAATGCGGCGGACCGTCTGGCGCATCGGATCGTAATAGCGCCAGCAGAAGCCGGCGACGACGGACAAGCGAGCATCGCGCGCCGCCTGCGCCAGTGCGGCGACCCGGCGAACGCCTGGTGCATCGACGGCCATCGGCTTCTCGCAGAACACGTGCTTGCGAGCGCGGATCGCCGCTTCGAGGTGCATGGGCCGAAAGTGCGGCGGCGTGCAAAGGCACACGACATCGACGCCGCTGTTGATGACTTGGGTGTACGCATCGAAACCCGAAAATTGGCGTTCGCGCGGCACGTCGATCTTGTTCGCCAGGTTTGGCCGAGCGTTCAAGCTCCGGAGGCAACCGGTGACACGATCTTCGAACGCGTCGCCGACGGCCCAAAGCTTGACATCGCGATCGGCGAGCAGCGCCTGTTCCGCCGCTCCGGTGCCGCGCCCGCCGGCGCCGATGAGGCCCACTTTCAAAGTCGCGTTATTGTTCTGCGCATGCACGAACGTCGGCACGTAGGCAAGGGCAGCCGTGGCGGCGGTGGTTTTCAGAAAGGTACGGCGATCGGTGGAGTTGCTCACAATTGGTCACCTCGCGAAACGTGGTGGGTGTACGGAAGGAAGTATGGATTAGTTTAACAAACGAGGTGATTTGGACAAAGGGAAATGTGGAGGTTTTGCGGGCTAGCGTTTAGCGTTCGCATGGCGCCATGGGAACGCTAAACACCCAAGCGGCGTTCACGGCCCCGGCATCGCCCGCGCCTTGCCGTGATCGAACAACAGCACGCTCATCCCCTCCGGCCTCGGCTGCACGTCCGCCGGCAGCGACCAGCTTTGCACGCCGCGGCCGGGCATCACGCGCACCACGTTGAACGCCCACGCCGTCTGCTGCATGATGCGGTCGCCCGTCAGCTCGGACAGCGGAATCGCGGCTTCGATGTGCCACGCGGTGTCGGTCGAATGCACGGCCACGAACCATTTCGGATTCCAGCTTCGATCGCCCCAGCAACTGTCGCGCAAGCAGCCGCGCTGATCGATCTCGAGGTGATAGTACGTCGCATAGTCGCGATCGAGATCGAACATGATGCTGACGCGATCCAGCGCATCCATGTCGGCATCGCGCGGCCGCGGCTTGATCGGCTCGACGCGTTGCCCTGCCGGATGCATGCATTGCAGCGCGATGTAGAGAAACTCCTGATCGAACGCGAACATCGCTTCAGTCTTGTATTGCTTCGTCGTATCGCCGACGGCGTTGTCGAGGATCATCGGCTTGACGTCTTTCCAGCAAGGATCGCCGAACTTGCCGTCGAGATACGGCCGAACTTCGGTGTAGCGGACGCGTCCCAGGCGCGGCGGCGGCAAGTCGTTGCGATTGGTCAACCAGATTTCGGAGCGGGCCGCGTCATGCCAGGGGCCTGCCGGCACGAACTTGCGGAAGCGATCCATCGCGTTAACTGACGAGCCGACGTCGCCCAGGTTGCGCACCGCCGATTGCGAGCAAAACAGCCCGCGCGGCTCCAGCGCGTGGATCGAGCCGAAGCCCGCTAATCGCTTCGCCCACTCGGCGCTGCCCTTGTTCCATTCGCGCACATCGCTACGGCTCACGATCTCTTGACCGGGCGGCACGACAAAGCCTGTTTTGACGATCTTCTCTTCCACGAGCGGCGGGCCTTTTTTATTTACGAGGTTGATCTTATCGGTGATGACGAAGTGCTTCAGATCGTTGCGCCGCCGCGCTTCACTGGACGCGTTGAGCGCCAGAAGCCAGCGATACGCTTCACTCGTCAGAGGATGTGCCGGCGCCCGATCCGCGAGGTATAGGTAGAATTCCTGAGCAGCGTACCATTGCCCACGTTTGACGTATCGTCCGGCGATGGCGAACGCGGCGAACGCGGCGTGCTCATCAGGGAGTTTGTCGAGCATCGGCGGAATCAGCTTCATGGCTCTGGCCGGGTCGTCGATATTGTCGGCCATGGCGATGACGCTGCGTTGCGCGAGCATCGTCTGTTGCAACTTCTCGTCGGTTTTGCCGTCTAGTTTGATGTCGCGCCGCGCTTCACCGACTTTCGCGTCGATGCCCGCCATGGGGCTTTTGACAGTCTTATTGGAGCTTAAGAAACTATGATACGTTCGTTCCTTGGGCAACGGGGCGAATCGATCCAAAATAAGACTGTGAGACGCAGCCGCGAAGTCACGCACCGTCATTTGCAAGCGCGCATTGGGCTCGTCGTTGTGTTGTGCAACGTCAGGGATGTTAAAGGCGGGGACTGCCGGCAGCAGCACTCGCTCTACCATCCAGGGAGCCAATCCGATTTCGACTTGCTCCGGAAATGCCTTGCCATCCCGGGCGAGTTCCACTGCTTGCTTAACCGCGGAGCCCACCAACCGCTCGTCGTCAATGACAAGCACGCTCGGCCGCCACATGCGTATCCCCAACACGAGTTGCCGCAACAGCTCGTCGACAGCGCCCGAATTGTGAAGTTGATCCCAGTGCGCGATGGTCTTTGTCATACCATTGCCTTCCAGGTATTGCGGCAACGGAAAATGCCACATCGTCTCGCCCGCCATGCCGCCCGCCAAACGAACGGCGGCCGCGTATCGCCGCTCATCCTGCTCGCGGCCCCAGACGACCGTCGCGGGATCGGGCGCGGTGACGCGCAGCGACGTCACGAGGTAACCATCGGCCGCGCCGAGATGCGCCAGCGTATCGACCGGCGTCGTCTTGTTATTCCAATGAATGCACGTCGCCGCCGCGCGTTTGCCGCCTTGATGTTGGATCAGCCAATTCTTGCCGCCGTCGTTCGATTTGAGAATCGTGCCCGCGTCGCCGACCGCGAAGCCGAGCTTTTCGTCGAAAAAGAAAACGCTGTGCAACGGCATCGGCTGGCCGGTCTTCTGAAAGCTCCACGTCGCTCCGCCGTCGTCGCTGTGCAAAAGGACCGAGCCCGGCCGGCCCGCGATCCACACCTTGTCCT
>DAIOGM010000145.1:11695-15414 GCA_036745215.1 Gemmataceae bacterium | reverse complement strand
CATTGTGTCGAGGGGGCGTTCCGAGCATGTCGGCAACGCCGGAAAGTCAAGGACGTTCGCCTCACGATTTTTCAGTGCGACGCAACGGAACATTGAAAAACCGCGAAGGTGCGCTGGAAGGCCTGTGCCTTCTCACTCACGCGCCTGGTCGCTCGTGTGTTTTGCCGCTTTTCCTGGGGCAAGGAAAAGCGTCCTGGACTCACCCGCATCGTGGCTCGCAACCTTTTTTGAGTAAGGGAAAGCACAGAATGAAAACCAAACCAGCGAAGCGCCGTGCACCTGCGGCGCGCGAGGAAACTGTCGTCATCGACACGACGCAGACGATCTTTTCCTCCGATCTCCTCACCCCGGAAGAAGAACGCCAGCTGCTCGCCACCTTCTGGGAATGTAAAAACGAACTCGTCCGCTTCCTCATTCGTTACTTCCCCAAACTTCGCGCGCATCGCCCCGTTCTTGAACCGTGGCCGATGGCGCAGTTCATCCGCGATTATTGTGACGGCGACACCCGCGAACATCCGGCGGTGCGTCGCGTTCACGATCGCTACGTCCATTGCAAGCATCGTCTCGCGTCCGCCAACATTCGCCTCGCGGCACACGTGGCCAAGCGTTTTCGCCATCACGCACTTGGCTATTCCGATCTTTTGCAAGAAGCCGTCTGCGGCTTGATGCAGGCGATCGATCGCTTCGACGTCAGCCACGGCACCCGCCTCGCGACGTATGCGACGTGGTGGATTCGCCAGACGCTGCAGATCGCGGTCGCCCGGCAAAGCCACCTGGTCAGCCTGTCGCCGCACCACTTGCAGGAGCTTGGGCTGTTGCAGCAGGAATCCGAAGCCCTTGCTCACGGCGGCCAGCATTTGCCCAGCCCGCAAGAGTTGGCGCATCGTACCGGTTCGAGCCTTGAACACCTGACCCATCTGCAAACCGCGACGCGCGCTCCCGTTTCTCTTAATGCCGTTCTCGACGACGACAGCGATTTCAAGCTCACCGAAGCGATGCCCGACAACGAGAGCCAAACGCTTCGCACGAACTCGGAACGCCAGGAAGCCCTCACGTTCCTAATGGAAAACCTTCGGCCACGCGAACGCAAGGTGCTCGACTTGCGTTTCGGCCTCACGGGCAACGGGACGCACAGCCTTCGCCAGATCGGTCATCTGTTGCGGATCAGCAAGGAGCGCGTTCGCCAGATTCAAAATCGCGCATTGGAAAAACTGCGTGCGAGCGCCGAACGCGTCGGCTGGGAGCCGAGCCTGCTCTTGGGGGGTTGAGCAGGATTGATTGCAACTGAAATACAAACGGGCCTTCGGTGGGCCCGTTTTTTTGCGCGCGAACGGAAAGCCCCGCGGTGAGGTACTCCGAACCCCGGGGTTCGGAGTACCTCACCCCGGGGCTTGATTTGAATTTGAAGTAAGTCTTTTATTTTCATAAGGTTGCGACGAATTGTGATCATTGTGCATATTCGCGAAGGGCCGGAGAGTTCACCTTCGCCTTGCAACCCCCCACCCAAACCACTAAACTGCCATTTTCGGCCGATGCGCAAGGATGAATGTCCTTGGAAGTCCGGCCCAACGGAACAGGCTCATGAGTCACGGAATGAACTACGACCCCGCCAATCCGCTCATCGTCCAGGGTGATCGCACCGTTCTCGTGGAAGTGGACAATCCAAAGTACGCCGAGGCGCGCGACGCCCTGGCGCCGTTCGCCGAGCTGGAAAAATCGCCCGAGCACATTCACACCTATCGCCTCAGCGATCTCTCGCTCTGGAACGCCGCGGCTGCTGGATTGTCTGCGGACGACATGATCGTCGTTTTGCAAAAGTACAGCAAGTTCCCTGTGCCGATGAATCTGCTGACGGAGATCAGCGAACGCGTCGAACGTTATGGCCGCGTCAAGCTCGTCAAACACGAAGACAAGCTCAAGCTGATTTGCAAAGACAAACCGCTCCTGGAAGAACTCGCCCGACAGCCGAAATTGCGCTCGTACCTCGGTCAACGGCTCGACGCGAAGAGCTTCTTGATCGAGCCAGCCCATCGCGGCATCTTGAAGCAGGCGCTGATCACGGTCGGCTATCCCGCGGAGGACCTGGCCGGCTATACCGAAGGCTCGGCGCTGACGTTCAAGCTGCGCGAGGTCACGAGAGCCGGCCTGCCGTTTCACGTGCGCGACTATCAACGCGAATCGGCGGACATCTTTTACGCCGGCGGCGACGTGCGCGGCGGCTCCGGCGTCATCGTGCTCCCCTGCGGCGCCGGCAAGACCATCGTCGGCATCGTCGCCATGTCGATGATGCAAAAATCGACGCTCATCCTCACCACCAGCATCACCGCCGTCAAGCAATGGATCCGCGAGATCATCGATCGCACCGACCTCGACGAGAAGGACGTCGTCGAATACTCCGGCGAAGTCAAGCAAATCGGGCCGGTCACCGTGGCGACGTATCAAATCATCACGCATCGGCGCACGCACAAGTCCAAAAATCAGGAGTCAGGAGTCAGGAGTCAGGAGTCAGGAGTCAGGAGTCAGTCAAATGGCGCATCGAGCGATTCAGTGACTCCTGACTCCTGTCCCCTGACTCCTGATGGCGAGTTTCCGCACTTCAAGGTATTCGACGAGCGCGACTGGGGCCTGATCATCTATGACGAAGTGCACCTCTTGCCCGCGCCGGTGTTCCGCGTGACGGCGAACATTCAAGCGCGTCGCCGCCTTGGGCTTACCGCGACGCTCATTCGCGAAGACGGCCGCGAGGGGGACGTGTTCAGCTTGATCGGCCCAAAGAAGTACGACGTGCCGTGGCGCGAGCTCGAGACCAAGGGCTGGATCGCGGAGGCCAGCTGCACCGAGGTCCGCGTGTCCATGCTCGAGGACATGCGCATGGAATATGCGGTGAGTGAATGGCGCCACAAGTATCGCATCGCCAGCGAAAACCCCGCCAAGGAAGACGTCGTCGAACGACTCTTGCACTTGAACGACGACAAGAACGTCCTCATCATCGGCCAATACCTGCGGCAATTGCGCAACTTGCAAAAACGTTTCGACATTCCGCTGATCACCGGCGCGACCGACAACGTGACGCGCGAAGACCTGTACGGCAAGTTTCGCCGCGGCGAGATCAAGAAGCTGATTCTTTCCAAAGTCGGCAACTTCGCCATCGATTTGCCGGACGCGCAGATGTTGATCCAGGTCTCCGGCACCTTCGGCTCGCGGCAGGAAGAGGCGCAGCGGCTCGGTCGAATCCTGCGGCCCAAGACGAACGGCGAGACCGCCCACTTTTTCACGCTGGTGACGCGCGACACACGCGAGCTGGATTTCGCCCATCATCGCCAGATGTTTTTGACCGAGCAAGGTTACAGTTATAGCATCCTGGACAGCGCAGACTTATTGGCCGAGGCCGTCGTTTCATGATCGAGAAAGCGCAGACCCGCATTCCGGTGAAGCTTCATCGCAACGTCGCGCTCGTCGAGACGGAGGACGCCGTCCTGGCGCAGGAACTGCTAGCGCACAAAAAGCTGGCGCAAGACATCGTCGGCCGGCTGTCGTCGTGCGTGCTTTTGGTTCGCGCCGGCCGCGTCGAGTCGGTGGTGCAGGAATTGCGCCGCATGGGACACACGCCGCAGGTTTTGTGAGTAGTGGCGAGGGGTGAGTGGCGAAATTTGTTTCTCGACACTCGCCACTCGCACCTAATCACACATTCTTTTCCTACCCGACGCTGCACAGTCTCG
>DAIOGM010000145.1:9900-11685 GCA_036745215.1 Gemmataceae bacterium | reverse complement strand
AAATTTGCCACTCGCCACTCGCCACTCGCCACTCATCACTACTAATCATGGCATCAACGACCGCAGAGCACTGGAATCGGCACGCCCGTCACACGCTGACGCGTTATGACGAGGCGTTATTGCGCCAGGTTGCGCACAAGTTGTGCAAGCCGCGCAATCAATGGCCCGTGGAGGAGCTTCTCGATCGCCTGGAGTCGGCGCTCAACAACGTGGCGATGCTCGATCGGCGCTTGAAAGAGCTGCCGGTCGAATGCCGCCGACTCCTGGCGGTGATTGGCCGAAGCCGGCTGCCGCGCTGGCCGGTCGGATCGCTGGTGGAAATCCTGGTCGCGCTGGGCGCCAGGGACGGTCTGGCGCCGATCGTCACACTTCTGGAATCCGGATTGTTGCTGCCGGAGTTGTTTCCGCTCGGCGCCGATCCAGAAACCGCGGGGACCAATGGCCGGCACCGCGTCAAGAACTTCGAAGCCTGGCTTGGCCGATCCGACCCGATGCCGATGGTGTTGGCGTCGCCGGTCGTCACGAAGCGCGTCCTCGCCGAAGATCTCGGCATCGAATGTCCGCACGTCGAAGTGCCGGCGAAGGCCGTCGTGCATGAAGCCGACGGACTGGATTGGCCATTGCGCGTCGCGGCGCTTTGGCAACAGTTGCTCGGCGCGCCGTTGCGACGGACGCAACAAGGCGGCTTTTTCAAGCGCGACCACGATCGCCTGAAAACGGACCCGATCCTGAGCGCGCCGGTCAACGACGCGCTCGTGCCGATTCCCGATCCGGGCGGCCTGGCGGCGACGCTGGCGTCGGCGTTGGGCCTGGTTCGCGAAAGCGCAACGGAACTGGATGCGGGCGGCTGGTCGGCTTCGTGGAAGGGCGCCTTGCCAGCGCTGTTGATTGAGGCATGGACCGCGCTATTGCGCATCGCGTCGTGGAATCCCGCCGCCGGCCACGCGCCGCCGACGGGCCCCGCCAATCCATACCCGTCCGTTTACGTCCTCGCTCTGCTCCTGTTGTCGCGCCTGCCTCAGAACGCCTGGACCGATCCGCAGGCGATTGAAACATGGATCGCGCGGAAGCATCCCTTCTGGGCCGGCAAAAAAAATGAAACGATCGGCGTCGCGACTTTTCTGCTCGGCGTCGCGTATTCGCTGCGCCTGTTGCAAGCGACGAAGCTCGACGGCGACTGGCTTATCCGGTTGTCGCCCCATGGCCGCTTCGTCATGGGATTGGCCGAGAAGGCGCCCGCGTCGCCCCCATTCCATCAGACCCTGCTCGTGCAGCCGAACCTGGAGATGCTCGCGTATCGTCAAGGCCTGACGCCGGAGTTGATCGCCGGCCTGTCGAAAATTGCGACATGGAAGACGCTCGGCCCCGCGTGCACCCTGCAATTGGAGCCGCACAGCGTTTATCGCGCCCTGGAGATGGGCGAATCGCTGACGAGCGTCGTCAAGCTACTTGAAAATCACGGCATGAAGTCGATCCCGGCGGCCGTGCTCGACGCGCTGAAGACGTGGTCGAGCAAGCGCGAGCGCATCAGCATCTATTCCGCCGGCGCAATCTTCGAGTTCGGCTCGCCCGCGGAAATGAACGACGCCATCGCGCGCGGCTTGCCTGCGGTGCGTTTGACGGATCGGCTCGCCATCGTCGCGCGGGAGAGCGACATCGATTACAAGCACTTTCGCCTGACCGGCACGCGCGATTATCGGCTGCCGCCGGAAAAATGCGTCGATGTGGAACTGGACGGCGTGACGTTAAGTGTGGATCTCGCGCGTTCGGACCTGCTGCTCGATA
>DAIOGM010000145.1:0-9890 GCA_036745215.1 Gemmataceae bacterium | reverse complement strand
GCCCGACGATGCCTACACGCTCGGTACCTTTGCGGACCTGCTGCTCGATACGGAGCTGCAACGTTTCGCCGAGTTGACGCCGGACGGAGCGAGCGGCCAAAACGCGACGCCGGGCCGAGCGCTGTACCGCATCACGCCGGCGTCGATTTTGTCGGCCCGCGCCCAGGGCGTCACGTTGTCGTACCTGGAGACGTGGTTCGCCCAACGCACCGGCTTGCCGATCACGGCCGCCGCGCTATTGCTAATGTCCGGTCCCGACGCGTCGCCGCTGGAATTGAGGCGTCAGCTTGTGCTGCACGTCGCCAACGAACATCTCGCCGACGGCCTGTCCCAATGGCCCGGCACCCGCGATCTCATCATCGCCCGCCTCGGCCCGACGGCGCTGGTTATTGAGGAGTCGTCGGTGCCAACCCTGGCGCAACGACTGCACGAACTCGGCGTTCAATTGAATCAGCCGCCGATGTGATGGGACAAGCGAGCCGCTTGTCCCTACGAATGGTGGTCGAAATCGGCGACGGCAATCAGTCCATTTCGTCCCATGGCCAAAGCGGCCGCGGAATGTGCTGGAACGGCAACGTCCAGAAATCCGACGGCGCACAGCCGGGAGCGCGGACGACGAAGATTTGCTTGGCGCGCTCCGCGTACGCCGCGCGAAAGCCGCACGGACTCTTCGCGATCAAGACCGACGCGGCGAAGGGATCGAACCCCGCGGTTTGAAAGAACTGCGGCGCAAAGTGCGGCCCGGAGCGCGACGTGACCACGATTTGAACATTTTTGTGAACGAGCACGGCGCTCGGTCCCATGTCAATCGGCAACTTCTCGGCGAGATGGCCCGACAGGATGAATTTCGCATCGAAAAGCTTGGCGACACGCACTGTCAAGTTGATGGATCGAAAGTCGCGCGGGTTGCGTGACGCGCCGAGCGTGGCCGTCCACTCCGCGCCGACGCCGCGGTTCTGCGCCTCGGCCACCGTCTCAGGCCCGACGAGCGTGACGAGGGCAGGGCGGGGCCAATTGTATTGCACGAGTTCGCTCAACACCGCCGTGCTGTCTCCCGTGGAGCCGGACGTCGTCGCGTCGGCGCTGTCGCTGATGACGGTCAAACCATCTGCTTGATGCGCGGAACGAACGGCGTCGGTGATGCTCACCAGTGTCGGCAGATAATCGCGGCGATGCTGCCAGACTTCCTTCGCCAACGCATCGCAACTCGCTTCCGCCCAGCCCGGCGGCGCATAGTCGGCGCACGTCACGACGACGGCGCTGCCCAGGTCCGGAATGTCGAGCCACGGCTGCACCGTCGCCAGGCCGGCACTCAGGACGAAGTCGTTGCGCTCCCAGCCTTCCAGCGTTTTGCGAACGCCATAGCTGAAGCTCGTCGGGTCCTGCGTGTTGGCACGCTCGGCGGGGACGACCATCGGCAGCTTACGAAACGCGGTGACGGGCTTGATGCCGTCGATCAACAATTTGCGCAAAGCTCTCGCGCCGCGCTTGCCGGTGCTCATGACATCGACGTGCGGCGCCGTGTGATACAGCGTCAACACGTCCGCGCTGTCTACCATACGCTTGGTGACGTTCGCATGCAAATCGAGCGTCGCGACCAATGGCGTCTTGGGACCGATGCGTTCGCGCACCTTCTTCAACAAATGCCCCTCGACATCCGGCTCGCTATCCGCGACCATGGAGCCATGCAGCGCGAGTAGCACGGCATCGACGCGGCCTTGCTTTTCAAGCGCGTCCAGCATGCGCGGGATGAGCATGTCGAACATCGCGGACGCAACCGGCCCGCTCGGCCAGGCGGCGAAGCGCATCAGGCCGACGATTTCCGGCTTCTCCGGCCACGCCCTGAGGGATTGGATGAAGCCGCCCAGCTCGTTGGTTTCGCTGAAGCGGTCGAGCAGTTCGTCGCCTTGATAAATGCCGAATGCTTCGAAGTCCGCCAGCGTCGTCGGCAGTGGATTGAGGGTGTTGGTTTCTTGCCAGAGTTGTCCGATGGCGATGCGCATGGGATAATCCGATTGTTGTGCGTCAAGTGGTCGCGCGGCGCGATGCGGGCGCTAAACGAACACGGCGCCATCGCATAGGGAGATCGCGGCATCATGAATGTAACCGTGACATGCTCGTGCGGCAACCAGTTTCAAGCCGCGCCGTCACATGAAACGGCGTGTCCGCACTGCGGTCGTATCGTGGTTACGGATGCATCGCTTCCCGATCCGGACGACATCAAGCTTCAAGAACTGCACCGCATCCCGGAAGTAATACCGGCCTTCGAAGTGGACGACGGCACCGGCTTCGCGATCGACGCCGCCGACGGTCGAGCCGGTTTGCACCATGGCGGCGGCATCTATAGCACGGTCGCGATCATTCCGCTCGACACGGTCGCACGCTGCATCGCGTACGGCGCCGCCGGCCAGTTCGCGCTGGCCAGTCAAGGCGAGGACGTACTGATCGTAGACATGAATCATTACAAAGTCATTGCTGCGTACGAAGGGCATGAGGATCGGATTGCCAGCGTCGCCCTTGCCCCGTCGGCGATCGCCTTGACGGGCGATGACGGGGGCGAGATGCAACTATGGGATCTGGCGACGTGCACGCGCAAAAAACGGCTGCGCCCGCACAAAGATGCGATCAACGTCGTCGCCCTGTCGCCCGACGCGAGGCTCGGCCTTTCCGGAGGCGTGGATTGTTACGTTCGATTGTGGGACCTCGCGTCGGGCCGGCGACGCGAACTCGAGGACGCGGACTGGGAAGTGTACGATCAGGACATCACCGATGTCGCCTTCTCGCGCGACGGCGCGCAAATTCTCGCCGGCGGCAGCGACGGACGCGTCTCGATGTGGGATACGGAGACCGGCCGGCGAATTCACCGGTATACCGGACTCGAACTGCCGATCGCGCGCGTGTGCCTGAGCGACGAGGGCGTTGAAGTCATTGGGATTACCGAGCCGGTGGGCTATCGCGGAACGAGTTACCTCACGATCGCCCGCTGGGACGCGAAGTCGGGCGAGCTGCTCGACGAAATCAACGCGTCGATCCGCTCGATCCCGTGCTGCGTCGCGCCCGACCGCGGCGGCCGACGGGTCATCATCGGCGGCGGCGAAGATCAACCATGGTTGGCCATTGCAAGCCTGCAAAACGGCCGATGCCTGTACGAATTCGAACATCTGCGCGGCACGTCCTTGTCGCTGGCCGTCTCGCCGCACAATAACCGCATCCTGGCGGCCCTGGATACACGCCGACTGCAGGTGTTCGGCATGGAAACGGCCTGACTGAGCCGCTCGACACACCGCGGCCTCCGACCGTGATCGACTACTTCGCGACCTGCTTCAACAACACCTCGACATCCTTGATCCAGATTCTGCCGTTGGGCGGTTGATCGCCGTGAACGCGGAGGCCCAAAGTGAAGTTCTGAACCGGCCGGCCTTTGACAACATGAAAGATGGTCTCATAGGTCGTCCAATCGGTAATGCCAGCGACTTGATGATTGCCGGTGGAGCCGCCTTCCTGCTCGCCGCGCTTGCCCCACATTTCCAGCGAGACGCCGTTGCGCAGAAGGTCCGTTTTGAGCTTGGCGCGGTAGATGAGCCAGCAATCGTCCACGTCGAGCCCCGGCAATTCAAAGAGCCGAATCTCGCCGGGCTTGCCCGGCTCGAGACGCCAGCCGCCGAACTCGGCCACGGCGTATTTCGGGTTCGGCTTATCATTCGCGGGAATGACGAACACCTGCGCGGTCGTGGTTTGGGCAGCGGGCGGCTTCTCTTTCAAATCGCCCACGATGACGACACGGAAACCGAGATGGGAATAGCCGATGTTTGGCGGTCCCGTGGCGGGCGTTAACGCGCTGTCCACGAGCGCGCTGAAGGCGCCTCCCAAAAAGAGAATGCGGTCGCTGGCGCCGGGGCCCGCTTTGGCGAGTTTCAGGTCAACGGGCTTGCCATTTCGTTGCCAATCGTAACTCAGTTCCCATACGTTGCCATAGATGTCAAAAAGGCCCCACGGATTGCGCGCTTTCGCGCCGACCGCGTGAGAGTGCATTTCCGAATTGCCGACATGCCAGGCATGAGCGTCGAAATTTGCCGAGGCGCCGCCGAAATAGAAACCGGCGTCGGTGCCCGCGCGTTCGGCCCATCTCCATTCTGGGATCGTCGGAAGGCGATACGTGCGACCTTCGTTCTTGCTCAGCCAAGCGCAGAACGCAATGGCATCATGCCACGTGACCTGCGTGACGGGGTGATTGTCGCCGCGCGCGAAGTCGGGATGGCTCCAGATGTATTCGGGCATTCGCTCCGTCGGTTTCCCCTTGTGAACGCGCATGCCGCCCTGTTTGTTCACTTCCCCTGCCGTCTGATATTTGGCCTCCTTGACGAAACGACGGAACTGTTCAACCGTCACCTCCGTCGTGCCCATAAAGAACGCATCGGCGCTTTCGGCCGATCCGGAAGCGCCGAGTGTGTTCTTCCCCGGCGGAATGAGCCGCAGCTTCATGCCGATCGAGTTGGTGATTTCCGGCTCGACGCCGAGATGCTTGGCCCAGGCGTCCTGGTGCTCCTTGGCTTTCTTGGCGTCGAAGGGGGCGACGGCGGGCAGCGCGGGCGGCTCGGGCGGCAGCTCCTTGATTTCGATGCGCCGGAAACGCGCCTCGCCGTGGCCGGCGGCCGCGTCGAAACCAATGAGGCCTTCGCGGAAGGTGCTGTCCGTGATTTCCGACACGACGGCGCCGTCCAGCTTGACCGTGATGGTGCTGCCGCGAGCAATGACTTCATATTGATGCCAGACAGGGAGCTTTTCTTTCTTGAATTCGGCGCCATCATGCAAACCCTTGCCATCTTGCGTATGCAAGTTAATCGAGCCGCGCCGGCCGAGGCTGTTGATCATCGTTTCATAGCCGCGCAAGTCCCTCGAACCGCCGGGGGACGCCCTGAAATAGATGCCGATCTGGGTTTGCTTGACGTACTCGACGTCGCAGCGCAGATGAAAGTCGCGGAATGTCTTCGCCTTGTAAACGAGCGGCCGGCCGGCTTGCCCGTTGCAAATGAGCTCGCCGGCGGCGTTGTCGATCGACCATTGATCTTTGGTGAGATTTTCCCAGCCGGTGAAGTCCTTGCGGTTGAAGAGCTGCACCCACTCCGACGGCTCGGGCGGCAGCTCCTTGATCTCGATCTTGCTGAACTCGAGGACCGTGCCCGCCTCATAGGCATTCAGGCTGATCAGTCCCTCCGCCGGCAACTCGTCATAAACCAGGTTCGCGGTGGTTGTGCCGTTCACCTTTGCGGTGACTTTTTTCCCATGGACGATCAAGTCCAATTCAAGCCAATCGCCGGCGTCTCCGTGCTCCTGCGTCCACTTGGCGGCCCATTCACTTTTTGCCTTGGAAAAGAAGTGAAACGAACCTGCTTTCATGCCGAGAACCTGCTTGTTGCCCAGTGCGATCTCGCCGTGCGTCTCATAGGGTTTGCCGCGAAAACTGATACTGGCGGCGGCCGCGGCGCTGGGTTTGACTTTGAGCCGGCACTGAAAATCGTGGTAGATTCGTTGCGAAATGAGGAATCCGGGGCCCGTGCCGATCAGGATGCCGTCCTTGACGCGCCACTGGTCGCTTGGCTGCCAGCCGGTCCGGTCCTTGCCGTTGAAGAGCTGCACCCAGCTCGAATTGACCTGCACCGATTTCCTTTTGCCGGCTTCGACGTCGACCCATTGTTGATAGACGAGAACGCCTTTCATCGTGGCGTGGACCAGGTAACGACCCGGCTCCAACTTGGCGCTCACCTGCTGGTCGAAATCGCCGACGAAGCCGTGTTCGCCGCCTGCTTCTGGATAAACCATGACGCGCACGGCCGGGTCGTCGAACGTTACGACCAGGTTGTCGTCGGCCCAGGGGTCGGGTCCGGGCGGCTGAGGCGACGAACTGCTCAGATACCGGTAGGCCACGAAGCTCACGGGGAGCATGACGCCCAGGAGGACCGTCATGAAGATGACGGCGAGGACGAGCTTCACGGCCCACGGCATTCCCCGGCTCGGCGAGCCGGGCCCCGTAAGGGGCCGGTTGATGGTTTCATGTGCGGGCGCTTCAACCGGGGCCTTACGGCCCTCGGCTCGCCCCTCAATCGCGCGGCCGGCTTGCACGTCCGCCAATCGCTGGCCCAGCACCTCCGCGACTTCCTTCGCCGTCTGAAAGCGATCCTCCGGCTTCTTCGCGTGCAGCTTGCTGATGATGTCGCACAGCCAATCGGGCATCTCGTTGTTGACCTCGCGGATCGGCCGCGTCGATGCGTCGATCACGCGTTTCAACACCGCATGCGTTCCCGACGCGCGAAACGGCGGATGGCCGGTGCACATCGCGTACAGCACGGTGCCGAGGCTGAAGAGATCGCTGCGATGGTCGATCGGCAAACCTGCCGCCTGCTCCGGCGACATGTACATCGGCGTGCCGGCGACGGTGCCCGATTGCGTCACGCTGGCGTCATCGACGGCGCGGGCCAAACCGAAGTCGGTGATCTTGACCCGCTCGACGCCGTTTTCCAGCAGGATGTTCGCCGGCTTGATGTCGCGATGAATCTGACCCTGCCTGTGAGCGGCGGCCAGGCCTTCGGCGATCTGCATGCCGATGCGCAGGATTTCCTTCAAAGCGAGCGCGCCCTGCTTGTCGATCTTGTCTTGAAGCGAGACGCCGTCGATGAACTCCATCACGAAGTACGGCGGTTGGGCGTTTGGATCGACATCGTGAATGCCGACGACATGCTCATTCTTGACGGCCGCCACCGCCTTGGCCTCACGGATGAATCGCGTGCGCGCCGAGCCGTTGGCCGCGTAAGCGGGCGACAGCACCTTGATGGCGACGACGCGATGCAGCCGTTCGTCGAACGCCTTCAAGACGATGCCGAAACCGCCTCGGCCGATGATCTGTTGTACATCGTAATGGCCGAGCCGGCCGAGGTGCTCAGGCTTCGATGGCGGCGCCAGAAAGTGCAAGTCGCCAGGCGCCGCGTTCGGCGAATCGATTTGCGTCGCCGACGGATGCGCGACTTGTGGAAACGCCGCCGTCGCATCCGCTTCGGTGGCGCTGCTGTCGGCAAGCATCTCCGCCGGCGAGCGCGGCAACAGTTCGCCGGAGTGCTGATGGGTCTCCAGCATCGCGGCGACCCAATCGCGCAGCTCAGTGTCGCCGGCGCATGCGGTGTCCAGATGCGACGCGCGCTCGCCGGCGGGCATGTCCAGCACGGCGAGAAACAGTTCCTTGGCTTTGGCAAGATCGACCGGCATCACGATCCTCCGTAGCGACAAGCTGCTAGCTTGTCTGCTTTTGCACCTGCTCACAAGCTGGCAGCTTGTGGCTACGAAAACGCCTCACCCAGGTAAGCGCCATCGACGCGGAATTGTCTCAATTTTTTTTCTCATTTTCCGCCAATTCACAACGCAGCCAGGCACGAGCGAACGCCCATTGCCGATAGGCGGCGGCCCGCGACAGCCCGAGATGCTGGCCCGCGTCTTCGACCGAAAGCCCGCCAAAGGTGTGCAATTGTACCAGTTCCGCCGCTTCCGGATCGGCGGCGCTCAGACGCGTCAACGCTTCATCGAGGGCCAGCAATCGTTCCGCTTCCTCCTGGCGCGGATCGGCGTGATCGGCCAAATCGACGCGTTGCCGATCGCCGCCGCGCTTGTCACGGCTCTTGCGGCGAGCGTTATCGATCAGGATGTGCCGCATGGCGAGGGCCGCGGTCGCGAGAAAGTGGGACCGCCCTTGCCACTTCGCATCAACGTCGTCGCCAACCAGACGAATGAACGCTTCATGCACCAGCGCGGTCGCTTGCAACGTTTGACCGGGCTGTTCCTGATCGAGGTAATTCGCCGCGAGCCGGCGCAGCTCGTCATAGACGAGCGGCAACAGTTTCTCCGTCGCGTCGCTTTCGCCGCGGCTGACTGCGTCCAGAAGTTGGGTGACTTCGTTCATTCGAGAATAGGAGTCCGCGTGGCTTCGTAAAAAAACAGATGAAGCCCCGGGGTGAGGTACTCCGAATCCCGGGGTTCGGAGTACCTCACCCCGGGCTTCATCTGTTTTTGTGCAAAGGCAATCCGCATCAACATTTCGCCGACTTGCGCTTCTTGCCGTGCGCGCCGCGCGCCTTGACCTTGGCGATCGCCTCGGCAACGGACGGCATCTTGCACGCAGTGCCTTCCATATCGACGATCACCTCGCCGAACCGGGCGGCGGTTTTCAATGCCAGGTCGGTCATCGCCTTGATGTGGCTGCCGACGGCGATGACGAAGCCATTCATGCAGTAGCGAGTGCGATTGGGCTGATCGTGAATCGTCGTCTCAACGCGTTGCAAGAGTTTCTTCAATTCGTCCATGTCCAGCTCCGCGTCGTCCTTGATCGCGACGAGGCTTCGATACGTTGACCAGCCGGCGGACGCGATGTTGTCTTTTTTCGAATCCATCCACTTGAGCGCCAGTTCCGGGCCATGCGGTCCGCTCGACGCGACCCACGGAACGGTATATTCACTGAGCCAGGGCCAGTAGGCGGCTTCGACCCATTTTTGCAGGTCCTTCTTGGTCATCTTGGCGTCGTCGGCGATGAGGCCGGCGAGGTACATCGCGTCGGAATTGCCGGTGTCAAAAAGCTCAAGGGCAAGAGCATAGTCCATCTTGATGCGTTTCCGGATCTTCTGGAGGTGTTCCACCTTGACGCCAAACACCGGCTCGCGGGCGCCGTGCCTGAGCATGGTTTTCTTGGCCTGCTCGTCGCCGAGCGATTTGAGTTCGTCGAGGATATTCTTGGCGGACATGGCGATCTCCAAAATGGACTGACCGATTATACGGCGTCGCCTTACGCCATGCAGCATAGAATTTGGCCACAAGCCCCGGGGTGAGGTACTCCGAACCCTGGGGTTCGGAGTACCTCACCCCGGGGCGTCATCTGTATTTGCACAAGGCCTTCCGCCCCGCAAATCGCGCCCGTTTGTTGGTAGTGGTACAGTTTGGCGAGCGCTGAACCCGTCCTGAAACTCGTTTGGCGCGCAAATTGCTATATTCCGCCTTCCTTAATTCTATTGTCGTCGTACAATTAATCTAGTGAGTTGGCCTGGGGACGCTTGGGCTATCTCGCGTATCGAACGACTGTTCCTTTCGGTCGCGCCGTCGATCCCGACCTGGAAACCGGGTGAAGGCGGCGCGGTCGTTTCCAGAAGGAATCGGCCATGTCAGACGATTCGCGCAGCGAGCGCGATGCGCCAGCTACCCTAGATGACCTGCGTTCGGCGGAAGATGCCGCCGTATTTCTCGTCGAATGCTATCACTTCGTTCGCAGCAGGTTTGCGTGGCCAGATAAGCGAATGATGGAACATGAATACTCTTCGCCGGCTGCCCGTGCCAAGATGGCTAATTGGCTTCATAAATTCTCGGAATGCAAGGCCGATGCCGCTGCAAAGATTGAGCGTGTCGAAACGGAAATAAGAAACACGCGAGATGAGCCATTTCGTTTCGACAAATGCTCAAGCTACGGCGATTCGACGACCGCACACGAAGCCGCTATGTTTCTGGCCGAATTGATTGCAATTCACGCAAAGGTCGGCATTTGCAGGAGCGATTGGTTCAAACGCGAAAAAGCCTCTCTTTCTTCCGATCCCGAAAAGCCTCTCGGACCTCGGCTAGATTCATTGGAACCGGAATTGATAATCAACGGATTTGACGGCGTTATGGAAGAGTTTTCGGACAAGCATGTTCCGTGGCCACACGCCAGAGACGTTGAGCCAGCCATCGAGATCGAAACAGCAAAGGCAATAGTCACGTACCGTGGAATGTCGCATGGGCAGCAAACCACACCGCCAACGGTCGATCAGCCTAATACTACAACGCTATGAGACCTTGGCTAAATCGCGCGAATTTGGCAGACTATG
>DAIOGM010000144.1:0-15421 GCA_036745215.1 Gemmataceae bacterium | reverse complement strand
GCGTCATGATATTCGTGGCCGTTTCGCCTTCGTGCGTGTAGTTGATCGTGAAGCCGTTCAATTTGCGGTTGCAGGTGATCCCCGTGATCTCATGCCACGGGATGTAAGACGATTTTTCGCCGAGGACCAGGAACGACGGGTTGCCGTTCTGCAACAGGCCCGTCGCCTTTTCCAGCGCATCCCCTTTCAAGCTCACGAGCCAGATGCCCTCTTTGCCGAGCGCCATGATCTCGCTGCTGAACGCGTGGGGAAAGACCCAGTGCGGCGCGGCTTGATCTTTCTTTTCGTCTTCATCGTCGTCGTCATCCTGTTTGGCAGACGATTTCCGTTTGGGGATCGGCGGCGGCTCGGCGCTGACGTCCGTGGAACGAGCGTCGCCATTGCCCTTCGGCGTTCGACGTTCCGCTTTCGGAGCGACCGCCGTTACGGGCTCTTCGTCGATCGGCTCGACCAACTCCGGCAGCGGCGCGGTCACGACGCCGCCGCAACCGGGACACTTGACTTTCTTGCCGGCCAGTTCGTCACGAACTTTCAACTTCTTGCCGCAGGTGCATTCAACGAGCAGGGGCATGACCGAATCTCCGATAATGCTGGGTCGAGAACAAAGTCGGTGTTTCGAATTTAGGCAAAAAGGAAAATGGCGTCAATCAGGAAATGCGAAACCGTTTCGGATTGCGTGCGAGCCGACGTAGATTGTTGTCCGTAAATTGACCATTCGACGGCGCTCCTTGGCATCCCATCACGAGGTTCGCATGCATCCATCCAACTTCACGCGTGGTTTCTTCGTTGCGGTAGTCCTTTGTGTTTGCGTCACTCCGGTTCACGCCGGCGAAAAAGCGAAACGGCCCATCACGCTCGAAGATCTGTGGAAGGTCAAACGCCTCGGCAAGCCGTCGATCTCGCCGGACGGCGCCTGGGTCGCGATCGATGTCACGGCGTTCAACATGGACGACAATTCCTCGAACACGCAAATCTGGCTCTGCTCCACCGACGGCAAAACGCAGAAGCAACTGACGAATCACAAAGCCAGCTCGTCCGGCCCGCTCTGGTCGCCCGACGGCAAAGCGATCGCATTTACGTCGAAGCGCGGCGACTCCACCCAGATCTACGTCATCTCCCCCGACGGCGGCGAGGCCCGGCAAGTCTCGAACATGCCGATGAGCCCCTCCGGCCTGAAGTGGTCCGCTGATTCCAAGACGATCTACTGCGTCGCGCAGATTTGGCCCGACACGCCGGACGACGCCAGTTATCGCCAAAAGGAGAAGGCGCAGAAGGACAGCAAGGTGCAAGCCTACATCATCGACGACGCGCTGTATCGCGTCTGGGACAAATGGATCGCCGACGGCAAACGGCCCGTCGTGTTCGCCGTCGATGTCGAGAAGGGCCACCACAGAAATCTGTTCGCGGGCATCAGTCGAACGCTGCCGGCGAGCGGCGGCTCGTCAAGTGATTACGACGTGTCGCCCGACGGCAAGGAGATTTGCTTCGTCTCCGAGACCGCGAAGGAACTCGGTATGGATTTCAACAGCGATCTCTACGTGCTCAATATCGACGCCAAGCCCGACCGGAAGGAGTTGCCCAAGGAGCGAAATATCACTGCCGATAATCCCGCAAATGACACGGACCCGAAATACAGCCCCGACGGCCGCTTGGTTGGCTTTCTTCGCCAGAAAACTAAGTTCTTTTACGCGGACACCCGGCGTTTCATGGTCTACGATCGAACGGCGGGCAAACTTGTCGAAGAGGCCCCAGGCGTTGACTTCATCACTGCGGCAACGGGCAAGATCGACCAGCCTTACGACCGTTCCGTCAATCGATTTGATTGGCGGCAAGACGAATTTGGCATTGGCGGAATCTCTTTCGAAATCGAGGATCGAGGGACTGTCCGGCAATGCCTCGCCGCTGCACGAGGCGCCGGAATTGTCCTCGCCATGACCAAAGGGAACTCCGATCATGACTTGGTCACCATCAAAGGAATGATGGTCAGTGCTTTCGTCCGCTCGAATTTCGGAATGCCCGCCAGCTTGAATGTCCTTGGAAACAACTTGGACGGCAAAGACCGAGACTACAAGCAAGATGGTCAACATCTTGTGCTAGATCCGCCATTTGAAGTTCGCCAAATCGATCAATTCAATTCGACGCTCGTATCGACATGGGACATCGGCGAAGTCAAAAACGTCACCTACAAAGGCGCCGACGACGAAGACGTGCAAATGTGGATCGTCCATCCGCCCAAGTTCGACCAATCGAAAAAATGGCCGCTCCTGATGATGATCCACGGCGGCCCGCACAACGCAATCACCACCGACTTCCATTATCGCTGGAACGCGCACCTCTTCGCGTCGAAGGGCTACGTCGTCGCCATCCCGAACTTTCACGGCTCCTCCGGCTTCGGGCAGAAGTTCACCGACTCGATCACCGGCGACATGGCGACCAAGCCGTTCATCGACGTCATGAAGGCGACCGATTACATGGAAGCGCTCCCATACATCGACAAAACCAGAACCACCGCCGCGGGGGCGAGCTACGGCGGCTACATGATGGCCTGGCTCAACGGCCACACGGATCGCTACAAGGCCATGATCTGCCACGCCGGCGTCTACAACTGGCACTCGATGATGGCGTCCGACTTCGTCCGCGGCCGGGAGCGGCCGCTCGGCGCGATGCCGTGGGGCGATCAAGCGAAAATCGACAAGCAGAACCCGCAGCGCTTCGCCGCCAACTTCAAGACGCCGACGCTGGTCATGCACGGCGAGAAGGACTATCGCGTGCCGATCACGCAAGGCATGGAGTATTACAACACGCTGCGCATCAAGGGGGTGCCGACGCGGTTCGTGTATTTCCCGGACGAGAATCACTGGGTGATGAAGCCGCAGAATTCGCGTCTCTGGCATCGCGAGTTTTTCGCGTGGCTGGAGAAGCATGTGGGGAGTGGTCCGACGAAGTAGCATCGTTCCTGCTTAATCGCAGGTCGGGCATCTGGTATCATAAATTCCATGAAAACATCCAAGAAGATTGGCGCGACGTACCGAATTCCGCTAGTGTTCACACCTCAGCCCGAGGGAGGTTACACGGTAACGTCTCCTGCGCTTCCTGAATTGATCACGGAAGGCGACACAATTGAAGAAGCACAGGCAAATGTTCGCGATGCATTCGAAGCAGTACTTGAGATTTACGCTGAACAAAAATGTGCACTTCCATCGCCGATCTGCTTTTCAAATGCGTGACTTCAATCACCATGTCGAAAGCTAAACTCCAGCGCCCGCTCCGAAATGTGGAAAATCCGAAACCCCGCATCTTCAAGCCCACGGACGGCGCGCTGCGTCGCCTTGATGCCGACGTCGGGGAAATGATGGTGGAACTCGACAAGCAACTGCTTCACGCTTGCGCGGGTCGCTAGAAGATCGTCGAGGACGGTATACTCGCCGCCTTCGATGTCCATCTTCAGCACATCAATATATTCGTGGCCAAGTTCTCGCATGAAAGTCGATAGTCGAGCGACGGGACATTCGATCACGGCGACGCCGGTCTCGGCGATTGGCCGAAAGTTGATGCGGCTTCCTGGGCGACGCGGCGCGAAGCCCATGTTGCCGTCGTGGGCCGCTAGACCGGACGGATGGAACATGAGCGTCGGCGGCAGACTTTGCCGTTCGACCCACGCCATGCTCGCTGGTGTCGGATCGAAGGCGTGCACGGTCAGGCCGAAGCGCTCGATCATCGCGAGTTCCCAGGCCAGATTATCGCCGACGCCGAATGAGTATACGACGCTGTTGCGCGTCAGCAGCGTCGGGTCCACCACCCAGACGCCGGAGCGGTCGCCGGCCGCCCAGGTGTCGATTCGTAACTCGCGGCGGATGCCACGCTTTCGCAGCTGCCAGCCGCGCCAACGATTTTTGAGAGTTTGCAGAATGATTAAGCCCTCCCGGCGGAATTCGATCGCAGAAATCCTACCGGGATCGGCTTTTTTTCGCAACGCAGCATCCTTCGCCGCCGCTAAGAAAAATCCCTTCTTCCCGCTCGCGGCATTTCCGCGAGAATAGAAGCATCCATTCAACCTCGCCAAGGATGTGCCGACATGCCTGACCGTCCCTTCGTTCACTTGCATTGCCACACGCACTATAGCCTCCTCGACGGCGCCAATCGCGTGCCGGAACTGGTCGCGCATACCAAGACGCTCGGCATGAACGCGATCGCGATGACCGATCACGGCAATCTCTTCGGCGCCATCGAATTCTACAAGGAATGCTCCGAGAATGGCGTCAACCCCGTCGTCGGCTACGAGGCGTACGTCGCGCCCAACAGCCGCACGGATCGCACCGCCAAGAAACGCGGCGAATCGGGCTATCACCTGACACTCTTAGCACAGAACGTGCAGGGGTTTCAAAACCTCGTCAAGATGGCGTCGATCGCGTATTTGGAGGGTTTTTACTACATCCCGCGCATCGACAAGGAAGTGCTCGAAGCGCACTCCAAGGGCATCATCTGTCTGTCCGGTTGCGCGTCGAGCGAGTTCAGCGATTTCATTCTGCTCGATCAGATGGACAAGGCGCGCGAGACGGCGGAGTGGTTTTCGAAGATCTTCAAGGACAACTTCTACATCGAAATCCAGAACAACGGCCTCGACATTCAAAAACGTTGTGCCGAGGGGGCCATCGACATCGCCAATGATCTGGGTTTGCCGCTCGTCGCGACGTGCGACGCGCATTATTTGCGGCAAGACGACAACTTCGCGCATGACGTGCTCCTCTGCATCAACACCGGGCGACTGCTCAAGGATGAGAATCGCATGCGCTACGGCAGCGATCAGTTTTACGTGCGGCCGCCCGAAGAGATGTATCGGCTGTTCCCGGGTCAGGAGGAGGCCGTCAAGCGCAGCCAGGAAATCGCCGACAAGGTGGACATCCAGCTCGACTTCAAGAAACGGCACTTCCCCGTCTTTTCGCCACCGGACAAGAAGACGCCGGAGAAATACCTGCGCGAGCTGTGCGAGATCGGCCTTGAAGAACGATATGGCGATGACGCCTCCGACGAGGCCAAGGCGCGCTCCGACAAGGCGAAAGCGCGGCTCAAGCACGAGCTTGACATCATCTGCAAGATGGGCTTTGCGGGATACTTCCTCATCGTTTGGGATTTCGTGCGTTTCGCGATCAGCAAGAAAATCCCCGCCGGGGCGCGCGGCTCGGCGTGCGGGGCGATCGTTAGCTATGTCTTGAAGCTCAGCAACGTTTGTCCGCTCGAATACGATTTGCTGTTCGAACGCTTTCTCGATCCCAATCGTTCCGAGGCGCCTGATATCGACATCGACTTTTGTCAGGATCGCCGCGAGGAAGTCATTCAATATGTGCGCGAAAAGTACGGCGAGCAATCAGTCGCGCAGATCGGCACGTTTGGCACCATGGCGGCGAAGGCGGCGCTCAAGGACGTCGGCCGAGTCATGGACATTCCGCTCGAACGCGTCAATCGGCTGACCGCGATGGTGCCGAAGGTGCTGAACATCACGCTGCCGGAGGCGCTCGAGCAAAGTCCCGACTTGCGGCGCGAGTACGAATCGGATGCCAGCATTCGCAAGTTGATTGACATCGCGATGAAGCTCGAAGGCACGAATCGCAACGCGGGGACGCATGCCGCGGGCGTCGTCATCGCGAACGGGCCGATCACCGACTATGTGCCGGTGCAGCGCATCACGCGCAAGGACGGCAAGGAAGGCGCGGTCATCACGACGCAATGGGTCATGGGCGACCTCGAAACAGTCGGCATGCTCAAGATGGACTTCCTGGGGCTGCGCACGCTCACGGTCGTCGAAAACACGTTGAAGTTGATTCGAAAAATAAAACTCAAGCCCCGGGATGAGCGCAGCGATTCCCGGGGGTCGGACCCGCGGGAATCGCTGCGCTCATCCCGCGGCTTGGAAGAACTAAAAAACATCGATCCGCGCACCTACGACCTGCTCTCAAACGGCATCGACTCGCTTCCGCTCACCGACAAGAAAACCTACGAACTCCTCCAGCGCGGTGACGCCCGCGGCGTCTTCCAGCTCGAATCCGACGGCATTCGCGAACTCCTGAAACGGATGAAGCCCGACAACATTCGCGATCTCATCGCCACCAACGCGCTTTACCGCCCCGGCCCGCTCTCCGGCGGCATGGTGGATGCGTACGTCAATCGCAAGCATGGCCGCGAGAAGACGACGTACGTGCATCCGATCATGGAGACGGTGCTCAAGGAAACGTACGGCATTCTCGTCTATCAAGAGCAGTGCATGCAAATCCTCAATCAGCTCGGCGGCATCGAGCTGGCGAGCGCATATGCGTGCATCAAGGCGATCTCCAAAAAGAAGGAAGACATCATCAACGCGCGCCGCGCGGAGTTTCTCAAGGGCGCTCAAGGGCGCGGCGTCAGCGAAGAGACGGCGGCGGAAATCTTCGGCCTCATCGTTCACTTCGGCGGCTACGGCTTCAATAAATCGCACTCCGCGGCGTACGCCAAGCTCGGCTATCAGACGGCGTATTTGAAGACGCACTATCCCGCGGAGTTCATGGCCGCGCTGTTGACGAGCGAGATCGAAGACTCCAACAAGCGCGACATCATGGTCGAGCACATCGACGACGCGCGGCGGTTGGGCGCGGAGGTGCTGCCGCCGAACATCAACGAGGGGGAAGCCGATTTCACCGTCAAGAACGGCAAGATCGTCTTCGGCTTGCTCGCGATCAAGGGACTTGGCCGCGGCGCGGCGGAGGACATTGTGCGCGTCCGCAATGAGGGAGGGCCGTTCAAGGACTTCTTCGATTTCTGCGAACGCATCGATCAGAAGGCCGTGCCCAAGGCGGGAATCGAACGGCTCATCAAGGTCGGCGCCTTCGACTGCACCGGGGCCAAGCGGTCGCAGCTATGGGAGGCACTCGGGGGCGCCTTGCAAGCCGCGAGCCAGGCGCAGGACGACAAGAAACATGGGCAGCTCAATTTGTTTGAAGCGATGGAATCGGCCAACGGCGACGGCGAGCCGGCCGGCGCCGAGGGACTAAGGAATATTCCCGAATGGCCGCCGCTGGAGAAGCTCAAGTTCGAAAAGGAGTCGCTCGACTTCTACATCTCCAGCCATCCGCTCGGCCAATACGACGAGACGCTCAAACGCTTCGCATCGCACGCCGCGGTCAACCTGCGCGATTGCGAGCCGAGCCAAGAGGTTTTTCTCGGCGGCATGCTGACGCTGGTTCGCTTCATGAACACGAAGAAAGCCCGCAACGGAAATTCGCGCTACGCCCGCTTCAAGCTCGAGGATTTTTCCGGCACGGTCGAATGCGTCATGTGGCCCGATGATTACGTCAAGTACAAGGACCTGGTCGTCGAGGACAAGATCTGCTTCATCAGCGCCGTCGTGGAACGCAAGAGCGATGAGCCGAGCGTGCAGGTCACGAAGGTGTGGACGATGGAGCAGGGCCAGCTCGAACGCACCACCGGCCTGGTACTGGTGATGGATCTGACGGACAACGACGAGGCCGACCTGCAAAAGCTGGAATCGATCAAGAGCGTGCTGAGCCGATCGCGCGGGCATATTCCCGTGTTCGTGCACCTTCGCGACGGCGCGGGGAAATGGCTGCGCATGAAGGCGGGCGAGGAACTCAAGATCAATCCCGCGACAATCGTTAAAGCGGACCTGGAGACAATCCTCGGCCCCGGTTGCGTCGAGTTCTCGCGGCAGGGCAATGGCGTGCGTTGAATCATCGCTCGGTCGTTTCACGAGGATTGCGCCACCCACACCCACGCTCCTCGTCGGCCGCAACCGACCTGGGCAGTCCGAATCGCCGATGTTACGATTGGGATTGTGGTTGCGCTCACCGGGTCAAAACACCGCGGCGCCGACGCAGGAAAAACCGAAGCCGAATCGGTGAAACGACCCCCTAAAAATCGTGAAATCTCCGCGTTTTTTTTGAAAAGACCGCGTCCAAAAATGAAAAGACCGGGGTCCATTTTGAAACGACCATCGGTCAAAATGAAATGACCGTGGTTTTTTTTGAAATGACATGCCCCGGTTTTGAAAAGACCGTGTCCCAAAATGAAATGACCGATGCCGATTTTGAAATGACCGCACTTATTTTTGAAACGACCTTTTCAAGCCGGCGAAGCTTTGCACAAAAACTCGAACGAAATCTCACGCCAAGACGCAAAGACGCAAAGAAGATTCTGATTTGAGCTTAGATTCAGGGTGATTTCTTCTTTCTTTGCGCCTTTGCGCTTTAGCGTGAGATTTGAATTCCGTGTTTTTGTGCAAAGCCCCGCGAAGCAGCTTGCGCAGCCGTCAATCGCTGACCACCTTCTCGTCGAAGCGCTCGCGAGCCTTCGGATCATCTTCCGAATAATTGAGCATCGTTCGCAACCCGTTCACGTAGACTTCGCGCCAGCGGCGGCCCTCCTGCTGCTGGATGCGATCGACGAAACGGTCGAACGCCAGGCCGTTGTTCTTTTGGCGGCGGACCATCGCCTCGGGGCCGCCCATGTCCCCTTCGGGCATCGACGCGAGTTTCATGGTGGTGATGAAGTCGGCAATGCTCGGATTGGGCGGCAATTCAATAAACGCGACATAAAAGACCGAACGCGGCTTGTTCGTCAGGATTTGCACGAACTTTTCCTTCGGGTTTTGCATTTTCTTTGTTTGATCGAACAACTCCTTGTTGAGATCGTCGAGGTCCTTGTTGCCAATCTTTACCGGCTCGCCCAGGTCGTAAAGACTCAAGACCTGCTCCATCATGTCGTCGCGGGCGTGGTTGATCTTGTCCTTGGGCAACGGCGGCTTGATGTAGTCGCGAATGCCGTTCGTCACCTCGGGGAACATGCGGCACACCGACTTGACGGGGAAAGGCGTCGCGGTCAGCTCCCGCGCAACTTTGAGGGCGTTGCCGCGATTTTCCTTGATCAGCGATTCCGCGGCGTTCTTGGAGGCGTCGAGCGCGTCCTTGGAGCGAGCCTGGTCGAACTTCCATCCCTCAACGACGGCGCGTTGCACGTCCTTGTAGTCGGCCTCGTCGTCCTTGTAATCCGCCTGCTTGACACGCAACGAATCGACGGTGCCGCTGGCTTCCTTGATCAGCTTGTTCAGCTCCGTCTGGCGTTTTCGCAACTCTTCGTTGAGCTGGGCCAATTGCTTGGCGTCCGGATTGTTGGACTTGATGAGGTCGGCTCTCTTTCTGCGAAGTTCGTCGATCACCGGGATGAGCTGCTCCTGCTTCTTGATGTTCTTCTCGACGACGTTCCATTCATCCTGCTTCTTCTTGATCATGACCTCGATCTGGCTGTATTCGGCCGGCAGCGTCAGGAGATCGCGCTTGGTCGTGCGCCAGAACAGGATCGGCTTCTCCGCGTTCTTGAATAGCCCATCGTAGGCCGGCAACGGCAGCGTCGGATCGTGCTGCGCGACGTGGCCGCGGAAGAGCGCTTCGAGAGCCGGATCGACTTGCTTGATCAGACGCGTGTTCTCGATGCCGAACATCCGTTGATTACTGGGCTTGGTGACGACCGGCGGCCAGGGCATGGCGCGGTACGGCGCCGTCGCCGCGAATGACTCCGCGGAATCGAAGAGCATCTTTTGAAAATCTTCGGGCTTGAGCATGCGATCCGGCGTCAGATCGCGGGCTTCGAACATGTTGATCGCGTTGTTGTAATACTCGTAAGCGTCCTTGAGCGGCTTCAACTCCTTGGCGTCCAGGACCGTGTAGCGGCTGTGGTACGGGAGGTCCGTCGCCTCGGAAGGGCCATACGTGAGTTTCATTTCCGGAATGAGCCGATTGAGTTCGCGCTTGAACTTTTCGGAATCGCCGTCCGCCTTGTCCAGGGCGGCGCGGACGATCTGCATGTTCTTTTGAGCTTTGGCGGAGGCCGACTGGCGGGCCCGCATTTCCTCAAGCTCGTGATAGGCGGCCTCGACCGGCAATTCCTGATGGCGCGGCACGATCGAAACCTCGGCGCCCACCATGACGTGGTTGTAGTTGAGCGCGAAATGCGTGCCGACGATCCCCCAGGGATCGGCGATGGCGCTGCCGACCATCGAGGCGTACAGCGGAGCGCGCCGCTTGGCCTCGGCGTTGAGGCTGCTTTCCAGAATGTCCGGGTGCTTCACCTTGCCCCAGGCCATGAACGTCGCGATGGAGCCGATCGCGTCCGGGATCGTCGGCAAGGTTCCCGCGCTCAGGCCCGCGCCGGCTTCCCAGTGGCGGCGGGCCAGCCACATCAAGAGCGGCGTCGTGTAATCCTCCGCGCCCGGCGGCGCGGTCGCATAATTGAACTTGTCAGTCGGATTCCGAATCCCGCCATAAATGCGTTCCAGATTCGCGCGATGGGCGCCATCCAGGATCCAGTAGCGCGTCGCGACCGCGAACGGCGAAAAGGCGGCGTCGGACGCGACGGGGCTGAATACATTCAGCCGTTCGATCAGCTTCGCCGACTCCAGATACCCCGGCGACACCGGGTCCGCGTACAGATACTTGAACTTCGCCCGCGGCGGCAGTTGCAAGCCGCGCTGGTCCGAAGTCGGATCGTCGGTGCGATCCTTGGCGGCCTTGTAGAACATCGCCTTCTCGTCCTCGGTCGGCTCCGTCTTCATCTTGGCGACATAGGCCTGCACTTCAATCGGGATAAACGTCACGTCGAATTCCGCACGCTGCTTCTTGTATTCATCCCACATGATCGACGACGTGATCGGCGTGCGAATCAAATCCGGAAAATCGGGGCTCAAGAGCTTCGGCGTCAATCCCGGCACCTGCGAACGCTGGCCGAACATGCCGGTGAGCTGCACCTTCAAGCACGCTTCTTGCGCGATGCGAACGCGAAATTCGTCCTTGATCGCGTTGCGGATGCCGGCATGTCCGACGTCGCGGAAGTCTTGCCGGGTCTTCATCTCCGCGAGATCGAACTCGCGCGCGCTGAGATAAGGGAACTGCTGCGTTACCAGGAATTCCGTGTGAAAGAGGATGTCAAGGTGATTGTCATCGAGGTAGATGCCCAACCGATCCGCCATCGCCAGCCAGGTGGCGAATTCGACGAGATCGTCAAACTTGACGCCGCCGTCGAAGTAGCGTGGTCGGCTTTTACGCAAACTGAGTTGCATCTGAATCAACGAAAATTGCGTGAGCGTTCGTTGGCGCTGCTCGATGTCTTCCGCCTTGATCTTGTCTTGCGGTGTATTGCCCATGTCGTGAAGGCGTTTGGAAACTTCCTGAAACGCCATTTCGGCGGTGTTCTTCATCAGCTTGTCGGCGAGGTTCCGCTGCTCGCGAAGGTTATGAAGCTTCACGCTGTCATAGGATTTGCCGTCGATGGTGAATGCGCTCGCGCCGCCTCGGCCGAGCCAGCCTTGAATGCGATCGCCCATGTCGCCTCTGCCGGTGCAGAAAACGAACGTGACCATGCAAATCATGAGGATCGCCGCCATCCAGAAGCGGCGGTTTCTCTGAAAGGTGCTGAACGGATTCAAGGCCATGGTAACCCTCGGGTATAGGACGTCATGTCCGCCGATTCACCCGAGCCGCGTCCGAATTCTTCCGCGTGCAGAACGGTGGAGGTGATGGGGGACTAATGTTCAATATAGGAAAACGACCCCTTGACTCAACGGAGATAATGGTAGGCAGCCGTGGACACTTGGACAAGGAAGCCGTAAACCGGTTGCAATTGACATTGGCCAGAGATGGCCTTGTTGTTCCAAATTCTTGGCGAGCCACGGGGTTAATCCCCGTGGCAGAGCATCCAACCCACGGGGATAAACCCCGTGGCTCGCCCTGCAGGAGTCTCGTAATGGCAGCAAGGAAGAAAAAAAGCCTGGTCATCGTCGAATCGCCGGCGAAGGCGAAGACGATCAATAAATATCTCGGCCCGGGCTACGAAGTCGTTGCCAGCAAGGGACACGTCCGCGATCTGGTCAAGACGAAGCTCGGCATCGATATCGAAGGCGGCTGGATTCCGACTTATCGCGATTTGAAGGATCGCAAGGAACTGCTCGCACAAATGAAGAAACAGGCCGCGTCGGCGGATATCGTCTACCTGGCGCCGGATCCGGATCGCGAAGGGGAAGCGATTGCGTGGCATTTGAAGGAATCACTCGGCCTCAAAGACGAGAAGATTCGCCGCGTCACCTTCAATGAGATCACCAAGAACGCCGTCAAAAAGGCGTTCGACAGCGCCGGCAGTATTGACATGGACCTCGTCGCCGCCCAGGAAGCGCGGCGATTCCTCGATCGCATCGTCGGTTATAAACTCAGCCCGCTGTTGAGCTTGTCGCTCGCGGAACAGCTGACGGCGGGACGCGTCCAGTCGGTCGCGGTGCGGCTGATCGTCGATCGCGAACGGGAAATCGCGGCGTTCAAGCCGGAGGAATTCTGGAAGATCGGCGCCGTGCTGCGGCCACAGGCGTTTGCCAAGACCGCGGTCGCCAAGACGCCGAAGCCGAAGAAAGCCGTCAAGCCGAAACCGAAGGACGAGGACGAAGAGGACGACGTCATCGACGAGGAAACGCCGAAGGCGGAGAAGCCCCAGGAGGAGCCGTTGCCCGAAGGCGCGTTTTTGGCCGAACTCGCGGAATGGGATGGCGCCAAGTTCAAGGCGTCGAAGCAGGCGGAAGTCGATCCGATCGTCAAGGCGCTCGAAGGGGCAGATTACAAGGTCACGAAGGTCGAACAGAAGGATCGCAACGAAAAAGCGCAAGCGCCATTCACGACCAGCACGTTGCAACAGCAAGCTGCGCTCCGCCTGCGCTTCACGGCCAAGCGCACGATGATGGTCGCCCAGCGGCTGTACGAAGGCGTACCGCTGGGCAAGGAAGGGCAGGTCGGTCTTATTACCTATATGCGCACCGACAGCACGCGCATCGCGGATGAAGCGTTGAAAGCATGCCGTGATCACGTCAAGGAGAACTTTGGCGATAAATACCTGCCGGAGAAGCCGAACTATTACGCCGCGTCGAAGGACGCCCAGGGAGCACACGAAGCGATTCGACCGACCGATCTGTCGTATACGCCGGAAAAGGTGGCGCCTTTCCTCAGCGACCATCCGGAACAGTTGCGTCTCTACACGCTCATCTACAATCGCTTCGTCGCGTGCCAGATGACGCCGGCGATCTGGGCGGTCACCAATGTCGAAGTGACGGCCGCGAAAGGCGTGTTCAAGGCCCAGGGCAAGACGCTCAAGTTCGACGGCTATCGAAAGATCTACGTGCAATCGAGCAAGCAAGAGGACATCATCCTGCCGCCGATGAAGGAAGCCGACCCGGTCAACCTGTTGAAGCTGAAGCCGACGCAGCACTTCACCGAGCCGCCGCCGCGCTACAACGAGGCGTCGCTGGTCAAGACGCTCGAAAAGGAAGGCATCGGCCGGCCGAGCACGTACGCGGCGATCATCGAGAAAATCAAGGATCGCGGCTACGTGGACGTCAAGGAACGCCGATTCTTCGCGACCGAACTCGGCATGAAGGTGACCGATATCCTGGTCAAGCATTTCCCCAAGGTGATGGACTTCAAGTTCACGCGCAGCATGGAGGAAGAGCTGGATCAGATTGAAACGAAGAAGTACAAGCGCAACCAGGTGCTGGAAGATTTCTACGGCCCGTTTTCCGAGGACCTGAAGCGGGCCGAGACGGAGATGCGCGAGGACGCGCCCAAGTGTCCGTTGTGCAATCGGCCGCTCGAGGAGCGCTTCAGCAAATTCGGCAAGTTCTTCGGCTGCTCCGGCTACAACGCGGAGCCGAAGTGCACGTACATCAAGAAGAAAGCCATTGACGGCCAGGCCCCCGGCGAGCCGCCGGCGCCGACGGGCGTCAACTGTCCGACGTGCGGCAAAGAGATGGTCAAACGTGCGGGCCGAACCGGATCGTTCCTCGGCTGCAGCGGCTATCCCGAATGCAAGACGACCATGAACTACGACGCCGAGGGGAAGGCGGTCGTCACCAGCCAGCCGACCGAGCACGCGTGCGAAAAGTGCGGCAGCTCGATGGTGCTGCGCCAGGGGCCGCGCGGGCCGTTTCTGGGCTGCAGTGCGTATCCGAAGTGCAAGAACATCGTCGATGTCGATAGCGCGGGCAAGCCGGTCAAGCCGATCGATACCGGCGTCAATTGCGAAAAGTGCGGCAGTGCGATGATCATTCGCAAGAGCTTTCGCGGGCCGTTCCTCGGTTGCAGCGCGTATCCGAAATGTCGCAGTACAAAGCCGCTATCGGAAGAATTGAAGGAGAAGTTGAAGAAGGAAGGCTACGAGACCGCGCCGCGCAAGAAGGCGGCCGATATCGACGCGCCGGCGGAGATCACGTGTCCGGAATGCGGCGGGCCGATGAAATTGAAGCCGGGGCGGTTCGGCAAGCACTTCTTCGGCTGTGCCAAGTTCCCGAAATGCCGCGGCACGCAGAAAGCATCGCCGGAGATGGTCGAACAACTAATGAGCGCCGGCGCTGCCTCGTAGGGACAAGCGGCTCGCTTGTCCCTTTTTGACGAATGGGACAAGCGAGCCGCTTGTCCCTACGGAAAAAATCTCACTTCAATGCCCCATGGGCCTTGCCCGCGCGGATAGGATGAAGATGGTTCGCGACCCCGGTCGATGTTGCCGTGGGAGGCCCTGTCATGCCGCGCTTCGTCTGGCTAATTCTTGCAGTTCTAACGATTTTATCGATCAGCCCGGCCGCGTTGTTTGGGCAATCCACGACGCAGATGGATAGCGCCTACAATCAGCTCGCGCAGTCGTTCAAGCCCGTCCTCACCGCCGCGTTGCCAACGACGTTGTACGAGAAGACCGACAACTGGGGCCATCAAGCGATGGTCCCGGTCGGCCTCAAATGGCGCGGCCTTCGAGCCGAGGTGACCGAGTCGCCGCGCAATCACGGCCAATGGCAGCGAATCTTCATCTCGGCTCAGGACCTCAAACGCACGCTCGATATGCGAATCTCGAACGTCAAGAACGTGAGCGCCGAGAAGCAAACATTCAAGGCGTACCTCGCCTTTCAGATGGGCGTCGATTTTGAACAGCAGAACTGGGCGAACGGCGTTCGACTCTGGAGCGGCAGCGTGCGAGCGCGGGCTCAGGTCAAAGCCGAGATGGATTGCGAAAACACGCTCAAGTACGAAATCGCCAAGAACGGGCTGCCCGATTTCGTCTTGCGGTTGCGCGTGACCGGCGCCAAGGTCAGCTATGACAACCTCGTCGTCGAGCACATCAACGGCATCGGCGGCGACGGCGCGAAACTCGTCGGCGGCGCGCTCCACAAGGCGATGAAGCAATGGAAGCCATCGATCGAACGCGACCTGTTGGACAAGGCGAGCGCCGCGATCGTCAAGTCGGCCGACACGCGCGAAATCCGCGTCGGCTTCGGCGGGTTGTTAGCTTCAAAGTAAGTTCGACTGGCGAGCCGAGCCCCGTAACAGTACTTTCAGCTGCCATTAGTTTGGATTTTAGC
>DAIOGM010000143.1:14810-15576 GCA_036745215.1 Gemmataceae bacterium | reverse complement strand
CTTCATTCATTCTCGGTTCTCGGTTCTCCGTCACCCGGTTACCCGGTTAGAGATGGAGGTTTGAAATGACAATTAGCCGAATCTTACTGGCAGTCTCAGGTGTATTTTTGGTGGCTTCAATTGCCGAAGCGCAAGGCTCGATTATCCGCTCCGCTAAGAGCGGCGACTGGTCCGCCGCCGACACGTGGGACGCCGGCAAGGTCCCCGCAGCTGGCGCTCGCGTTCTCATCCGCACAGGCCATACGGTGCGCTATGACGTCAGCAGCGCAGATGTCATTCGCGTCGTCCACATCGCCGGCACGCTCACGTTCGCGCGCGACAAAAACACGCGGCTCGATACGGGGCTGATCCGTATCCAGACCGGTACGACGCCGAGCGAGGAAGGTTTCGATTGCGAAGGCCATCTCGATATCGATGAAAAAGCGCCGCGGCCCGCGCTCGAAATCGGCACGCCCAATGCGCCCATTGACGCAAAGTTCACGACGCTCATTCGGCTGCATTATCTGAAAGGCATGGATCCGAATTCGTGCCCCGCGCTCGTCTGTTGCGGCGGACGCATGGACATCCACGGCAGTCCGATGGCGCGCACCTGGCTGCCGCTCGATACGACGGCGAAGCGCGGCACAAGCGACGTCGAATTGAGCGACGTCCCGTCCGGCTGGAAAATCGGCGACCGCGTCATCGTCACCTCAACGCGCGGCAACCACGGCGACGCGCGCGAAACCGAAGAACGTCACATTAAAGCGATCGATGAAAAAAACATCAC
>DAIOGM010000143.1:0-14800 GCA_036745215.1 Gemmataceae bacterium | reverse complement strand
GGCGATCGACCTCTTCCAATTCCTCAGCAATGCCTTCCGCGGCATCGTCGGCAACTTGAGCCGCAATGTCGTCATCGAATCCGCCGACCCGCGCGGCGTGCGTGGCCACACGATGTACCATCGCAATTCGCTAGGCGCCATCAGCTACGCAGAGCTGCGCCATCTCGGCAAGGCGAATGTGCTGGGCCGATACGCGATTCACTTTCACCTCGTCGGCAACACGATGCGCGGCAGCTACGTTCTCGGCGCGTCGATCTGGGATAGCCACAATCGCTGGATCACGGTGCACGGCACCAATCACCTCATCGTCCGCGATTGCGTCGGCTACAAGAGCGTTGGTCATGGCATCTATCTGGAAGACGGCACCGAGATCCTCAACGTCTTCGATCGCAACCTGTGTGTGCAAGCTCTTGCGGGCAAGAAGCTGCCCAAGCAGGCGTTGCCGTTCGACGAGAATGAAGGCGCGGGCATCTGGTGGGCCAACAGCCTCAATACCTTCACGAACAACGTCACCTGCGAGAATGGCCGGTACGGCTATCGCTTCGAGGCGACGGAATCGGCCGCGATGCGAAAGATGGTGCTGCCCGTGCTCTTCCCCGACGGCAAACGCCGGCAGCTCGATCTGCGCTGTTTGCCGTTTGTGCGCTTCGACAACAACGAGTCGCACGCCGACGGCCGATATGGCTTCAATCTCGGCGAAGGCGTGGAAGGCGTGGGGCCGAATTCGAACTTTCCGTTCGTCATTCGCAACATGAAAATCTGGGAGACGCATTATGCCTTCCGCCCGCAATCGCCCGCGGTGCTCGTAGACGGCATGAAGATCAAGAACTGCGAGTACGGCATCTATCATCCGCACTACGAACGTCACGTTTACAAGAACCTGCACCTGATCGATCAAAACGACGAGCCGTTCAATCGCGGCCACGACGACGACAGCGTCCAGCTCGGCTCCGTCACCGTCGATGGCCTGACGTTCGAGAACGTCGGCGGCGACCGCGAGGCCATCGCGCTCATCCAGCTCTCTGACAGCAACCCGACCGGCCAGGCCGAGACGCACATTCGCAATCTCAAAATCATCAACAATAGCAACAAGAACGGGCGCGCCTTCGTCGATCTCGGCGGCTCAGCCAAGCCCGACCCGCAGTCGGCGACCTGCGTGCCGGTTTATCTGCACGATTACTTCGGCAAAGGCCGGCATGCGAAAATTGTCAGCATCAAGTCCGATCATTTGCGCCGCGACGGCTTGAAGTATCGTTCGCAGCCGCTCCTGACCGGCCCGGAGTCGCGCGTCGCCGAAGTGAGCAACGTGGCGTTTCCGAAGCTGCTCGATCCGATCGATGATTTTCCGCCGGCAACGGTTATCACGCACATCGCCCCGTCTCCAACGGATTGGGGGGGCGGCGATGGGGGCCTGCTTGTGCGCGGCACGTCAAGCGACAACGGCACGATCACGAAGGTCGTTGTCAACGGCGTCAATGCGAAGGCGACGCGGGCCAACTTCGCGGTGTGGGAGGTGACGTTGAGCAATGTCAAGGTAGGCACGGAGATTCGCGCGCATGCGGTGGATGAAGCGGGGAACGCGGAGGTGACGCCGCACGTTGTTGTCTATTCGGACTTGCTTATCCGCCGATAACACGGCGCGGCGAAGCCGCAGTCAAATCCAATTCGAAGCGGAGGGCTTGGCTCACAATCAGAAACTCTCCGCGTTCTCAGCGCCTCTGCGTTTCTCAAAAAAGGACATGGCGTACCGTCTGTGAAGGACATCCAATTTAGAAACGCGGAGACGCAGAGTACGCAGAGGTCAGAATCGCAAAGGATTCTCGTTCGCCTCATTGAGTTGTCGCCAATCTCGGAACAAATCGGCGATTGTTTCGCACACTTCAAATAGCTGCTTGTCGCCAAACTCTTCCAACAGAAATGGAGCGAATCCCGCCGGTGTCCAGCAATTCTCTGGAGGCGGCACTCGATCGTAACGGCGATAGGCGTAATTCCAAAAACCACAATCATCATCGGCTGGCCCGTGCGCAGGATAGCAAGCTCCGCAATCAACGCCACGCAAAAAGAAAACCAGATCGCGAACCATGGCGATCGGCTCGAAGAAATGTCGTGGTCGACGGCAAATCAATTCCATGAGGCCGTTGATTTCTTTGGATGTCATGATCTCGCCTCGACATGTCACAGAATCAAAGCGCAGGAGTCTTCGGGGGAGTCGTGAACCAAGCCAACTCGCCAATGGACGGTCGCGTCTCCGGTTGCCAATCTTTCGTCAGTTTTTCGACGATCGCAACGGCCGGCGCACCCCAAACGTCAAAATCTCGACCATCGTTCGCAGGAGCGCCTGCTTCGATTTGTCCGGCAGCAAGCATTTGACGAAGTACGTTCAACGCGATTGCTCGAACCTGGGAAACGTCCAGCGTTGCGTCCCGGCGTTCGATCATGCGAACGATTTCCCACAAGCCGACGTGATCTTCATCGCACGCGGCGACGATTTCTTGCTGGAGTTTTTCGGTGTCGATCATGGTTCGACTCTGACAAGCGTCACGTCCATATTAACGCGTGGTCCGAGAATCTCAATATGAATGGCAGATCGAACCGTGCTTCATTTGCCTTGTTTCGACGCCACCGTGCTCTCGCTCACCGGCTGCGACTTAAGCCCCGCGGGCAGCGCGCCGCCGCGCAAGATATCGACCATCGATTGCACTTCTTCCTTCGTGAAACTGCCCGTGATTTGACCCTGGCCCCCGACTTCCGAGTTGATCGTCGGCGCGGACAGAACCTGGCCGTCGAAAATGATCGCCAGATGTCGTTTCACTTTCATTTCATCGGGGCCGTCGCCGGTCGGCACGTTCTTGCGCGTCAGCGTCCGAAATAGCTCAGTGCCTTCCTGGTTCAGCGCGAAACTGACCGCGGGCCGGCCCGCTTCTTCGCTCACCAAGGCGTTCAGCAAGAAGCTGCCATCGACGGGGCGCGTCCGACGCGCCCCCACGCCTTCTTTTTCCGGCTTCTTCGCATCGAGCTCCGGGTCACGGGCCAGCACGAAATACTCGACCGCTTTCTTGCGGCGTTCGTCTTCCGTCAAATGGCGAGCCTTGCATTCGCGGCTGTAAAACAACGCGCCGTGCAGCATCGGCCGCTCCGGGCCGGCGTCGGCAAAGTTGAGCGTCGTCGCGCGGCCGCGATTCTCCTTGGCTTTGAGCCAGGCCGCGTTGCGTGCGGGATCTTTTTCCGCGTCATTGTCGAGGTTGTACGCGCGGCGTTCGTGCGGCCCCAGCTCGACCCAGCCGTACGTGACCAGGCTCGTGTGCGGGCCGACCTTGATCGTGAACACCTGCGGCTCAAACTTATCGGCACGCCAAAGGGCCGGCGGCGGCGCGCCGCGTTCTTGCGCGTCTTGAAGGTCCTTCGCGAGGCCCGCGTCGTTCAGCATTTTCTTGGCGTGCTCGATCGCCTCGGCGTCGTCGGTGGCGTTGGCAAGGATGCGGAATTCGAGCCGGCCAATCTTGGCGATCATCGACTTGGCGCGGGCGACGTCGTCGGCGTGATTGGCCGTCGTTTTCGCCAGCTTGATTTCAACGCGATTCTCGCCAACCGGCGTGACGACCGCGGCGTTGCGATTTTCGGGATCGAGTCGGCGCTGGAGCGACTCGGCCGTGAACTTGGCCAGGTTCGGGCCTTCGCGGTCCTCTTCTGTGGGTGCGATTTCGTAGACGAGGATCGTGCCGCCGAGCTGGTCGAAATCGTATTTCGGCTTCGGCCACGCGAACCAGACGGCGACGGCGGTGCAGATTAGCAGGATCACGGCGGCGGCGATGGTGCTTTGGCGGGGATTCATGAATTGGGTCTCCTGGGGATCCTGCGCGCGAAACCGCAAGCGACGTTGGATGTTATTTCAACGTATTCAATTCCTCCGCACGTTCCCAGCCGCCCCAGGGCAGGAACGGCAGGTACATGCACAACGCGTACGGCACGAAGCCGCCCAGTTCCAGCGTCGCGAAAATGCCGAGATGGAACATCGCGCCCAATAAAAGCGCGACGCGGCGCGGCCATTTCCAGATCACCAGCACCGGAAACGAGACTTCCCACGCCACCACCGACCACGTCATCAGCTTCGCCAACTGCGGCGGCAATGGAACCATCATCGGCGAGAATCGTGTCAGCACCAGGTCGCCGAGCACGTAATGCATGCTGAAACCTTCAACCCAGCTTGCGCCCAACAACTTGTACATGCCGTTCATCAAATAAATGAAGCACATCTGAATGAGCATGAGCTGAATCGGCCAGGGAGGCACATAGACGCGTCCCTTGCGGCGAGCGATGAGCGCGTCGATTGACCAGGCCGCGCCGCAGGGGCAGAAGATCAGGTAAAAGAGAAGGATCGAGCGAATCGTGTCGCCGGCGTTGTCGAGGTACGGGTTCGAATTGGCGAACGACATCGACAGCATCCACGTCACGATGGTCGCGAAACGGGTCGCAAAGCCGAGCATCATCATGACCATCGCGGTCAGGAAGACGGCCATCGCGGCGATGACCATGGCGTCGAGTTTTTGCCAGGGGCCGAGCAGTTGGACCCAGATTGCGTCCTTGTCGGGCGGTTCCATTTTCGTCAACGCGAAGCCGATGCCGGTCAAGGCAATGGTCATGCACATGGAAAACACGAGGCCGAGCCATGGGACGCGGTGAGCGGGATCGCGAAGGCGAGCGGCGATGTCCATGGCGTGAAAGAGGCACGCCAGCGAAAAGCCGATGAGCGGAACGACCCAGGCGAGGGCGTCGAATGGGCCGGCTTCCAGCGAGCGCGACCAGAAGCCGAGGACGTACCATGCGTACGCCGCGCACCAGATCCACAACGCAACGCCGGTGCGATCCGGCCGCGGCGCGCCTTTGCCCATCCACAAGAGCCAGGAGAACGCGTTGCCGGCAATCCACACGGACATCGTGATCCAGATGGACAGGCTGAGATAGACGAGCGTCGGATCGCCGACGCCGCGCAGGAGCGACCACATCAAGCGTTCGGCCGTGAATTTGTAATCGAAGAGAGCGGGATCGCCGATGCCGTCCTTGCTCCAGAAATCGAGCGTGTGGGCGACGTAGTTCCAGAGGAAATCGATGAAGAGGCACGCCGCGACGCCGATGCGCCAGGCGGCGAAGCGTTCGGCGCGGACCGGCTCGGTCCACGACGGCAACGCCGATAGCGGCCACGGCAGCCACGGAGCGACGCCGACAAACGTGGCGGCGGCGGGCGCGTCATCGTGAGAGTTCGGCGGGTCGAGTGGGTCGTTCATCGAAATCGTTGTTGATTGAAATCGTAGGTTTCAAGCACGCGCGCCCCCTTCGCCGCGGGACGCTCCGGCAACCAGCGCAAGACGGGAACGACGTACGGCCCTTCCCAGCCGCGTGCCTCGTCCGGCCCGTTGATGCGGAAATAGCGGAAGAGCATGATGACCTGCTTGGGCGGCGCGGCGTCGGTATGCTGGTGTTGCCATTCGCGGACGCGATACTTCAAGTAAGCAAGCGTGATGTCATGATAATCCCACGAAATCTTGCCCATGCGTTCGTACAGTCGAGTCCCGAGTTGGTCCGGCAATTCGTCCGGCCAGGGCGATGGGTTGAAGTAGAAGTTACTTTCGTACTTGCGAATGCGGCAATTGGTGCAGCGCACGTACCACGACAAATCGATCGGCTCGTTGGCCGACAGGAGCAAATCCATGCGCGGCGTTTTCTCGTCGATGCGAGCCTGGTTCGCCGCCGATAAGCTTAGTGCTTCCCATGGATATTGCGCCGCCAGCACGCCGATTTGACTGGCGAGCTTGAGCGATGGTTGGCGCGCCGACGCGGGGTGATTCCATTCGGCGCATACGTTGCCATTCGACTGGTCGAACGACAGCATCGTGCCGGGGAAGCCCAAATCTTCGGGGTCGGGCTCCTGCCAGCTCAAGAGTACGGCGGTGAAGCCGGTTTCCTTGCTTACGGACGGCGCGAACAGCGACCACGCCTGATCCTGGCCGCTCAGGTGTTGCCAGAGGTCGGAGTTTCGCTCCAGCGCGGTGAGCCAATGCCAGCCGTGGCCTTTTTCGTCTGCGAACAATGGCGCGACGCGATTGATGAGCTTGTTCGACTCCTTGTTCTTGAGCGTTGGATAATACTTGATGAAGCCGGTGAAATTGCTAACGAACAAAAAGGCGATCTGCCCGAGGATGAAGAGCCCGAGCAGCACCTGGCGCGGCGACGGCGGTTTCTTGGATTCGGACATGATAGTGCCCTTCATCCGTTTGCGGTTTAGCGCTCGCGTCGATGTCTCGGCGAGCCGAGCCCCGTAAGGGGCCGGTTGAGTAGTTCCGGACGCTCAACCGGCCCCTTACGGGGCTCGGCTCGCCGGACAAATTAAGCCGCAAGCGGTTTGCGGTATACGCCGATGAACGCGCGTTGCCCCAGCATGCGCAGTTGCGCGTGGCGTTGCTCCTTCCAGCCGACACGTTCGACGGCGGCGCGCAGCGCCTTGGCGTCGGCTACTATGAGAACCGCTTTTCCGCCCGGACGCAAGACCCGATCCATCTCGCGGACCGATTCCCGATACAGCGGCAAGATCGCCTCCGGCGTCGAAAGCTGCTTGCCAAACGGCGGATTGCAAACGACGCGATCGACCGACGCGTCCTCGACCGGCAACTCGCGCGCGTCCCATTCGCGCACGTCGGCAATGTGGAACTGGCGCAGATTCACCTGCGCCGCCCGCACGTGCGATGCATCAATGTCGCCGCCGAGAAAGTTCAGATTCCAGCCGCCGCCGTCCGCGGATTTGCGTCCTTTCACAGAAAGATACGCTTCGCAGAGCAGGGTGCCGGCGCCGCACATCGGATCGAGCACCGTCTGGTTCGGCTTCAAGTCGGCGAGCCGCACGATCGCGCCGGCGACGGTCGGACGAATCGACGCCGGCAAATGTTCATGCTTGTACGTGCGATGCCGCATCGTTTTGTCCGAAAGCCGCATGCCGCAGATGGCGGTGGCGCCGCGGATGGTTATCCAGATTTCGACCGACGCGTTTTCCTCGGCGGGCTTCCAGCTATTAGGTAATTTGCCTGAAAGGCCGCGCGCCATGGCTTTCAACGCGTCAACACGTCGGTAGCCGTGCACGCCGTCCATCTGGGCGACGTACCGATACGTTGGTTTCCCCTTGGGCTTGGGTCGCACGGCGTGATGGATTTTCAGGAGGTCGTCCCAGCGAACGTTCCGCTCGGTCCAGCGTTCGATCTGGTCGAGGTCCTTGGCGCGATAGCTGAGTTCATCGGTGCCCCAGCCGTAGAGGAACACGTCTTCGGTGGTGCGGAGCTGGAGGATGTCGCGGTCGATGTCATCGAGGCGAAAGACGAGGATGCCGCCGCCGGAGCGTTTGACTTTGCCGCCCAACGTTTGCGCAATCTCTTCGCCGGCGATGGTTTCGAGTCCTTCGTGGACCATCGCGTAACAGGCGGGGAGTTCGGATGTGGCGTGATGAGACGGCATTGCCGCTTTCCAAAGTAGTCATCACGCTCCGCGTGATGGAGTTCGGTATCGTTTACAGGAGATTGATTCCTTCTGCGAATGAAACCCAACTTCATCACGCGGAGCGTGATGAGTACATTGAGCGCGGAGTCCGCGCCCCTTGCGTTTCGACACCTTGCCGATTATATTATCTTTTCCAACATTCACGATTCCTATACGGCGAGGTGACGACACGATGGTGGACACGATGCTGATCGACATCAAGGCCTTGATGGTCGAACGCGAGGACTGCGACGCCGGCACAGTCGAAAAATTACGCAACGGCCTGGCCCAGGGAAAGACGCAATACCGCTCTCTGCGCGAGTCCGCCGAGGCGCTCAAGAAAAAAGTCGAAGCCAACCAGGGCACCGCGGCCGGCAAACGCTGGCACCTCAAGCTCGGCATCGCCCAGTACTTCATCGGCTTCCTCACCGACGCCATCGAAAATTTCAAAGAGTCCGAAGGCGCCCTCGCCAACTTCTACCTCGGCAAGGCGCTCCTCGAAAAGCAAGATCTCGACGAAGCTTTCAAAGCCTTCGAGAAAGCCGAAAAAGCCGGTTACAATCCCAATCAGGTCAAGCTGCAAAAAGCAGGCATCCTTCGGCTTCAAGGCGACGTTGCCAAGGCGCGACAGGTGCTCAAAGAAGTCGAAAATCAGGCGTCGCACAATCCGGAGTATCACTTCCAGGCCGGTTGCTGCTACGTCCACGAAGGCATGCGCGACAAGGCGATCGAGCACTTCGAGAAGGCTGTCGAACTCGACCCCAGCCACACCGGCGCCCTTTTTCAGCTCGGCCATTCCAACGACCTCGCCGGCAACGACGACGACGCCATCGGCTTCTACGAACGCTGCATGAATCATCCGCCGATCCACGTCGGCCTCTTGATGAACCTCGGCATCCTTTACGAAGATTCCGACAAGTACGACAAGGCCGTCGATTGCTATCGCCGCATCTTGCACGCCGATCCGAGCCACGAACAGGCGAAGCTTTTCTTGAAAGACGCCGAAGCGTCGCTGACGATGTACTACAATCCGGAACAGGACCTGGCGAATAGCCGATTCAATCAGGTGCTGGAGATTCCGGTCACCGATTTCGAGCTGTCCGTGCGTAGCCGCAATTGCCTGAAGAAGATGAACATCCGCACGCTCGGCGACCTGACGCGCGTCAGCGAGCAACAGCTACTTTCGAGCAAGAACTTCGGCGAAACGTCGCTCAACGAGATCAAGATCATCCTGACGGCCAAGGGCCTGCGCATCGGCCAGGCACTGGAGCAAGGGGCTCCGATCGAACGGCGTTACGTGCCGACGACGCAGCTATCGGAAGCCGAGCAGGCCGTGTTGAACAAGCCGGTCAGCGACTTGAATCTTTCCGTCCGGGCTCGCAAGTGCATGAATCGCCTCGGCATCGCGACGATGGGCGAGTTGATCATCCGCAGCGCCGACGAGTTGCTCGAAGCCAAGAACTTCGGCATGACGTCGCTCAACGAGGTCCGCGAGAAACTGCGGCAGATGGGCCTCAATCTGCGCGGCGACTAATATTAGCGAGCCACGGGGTTTATCCCCGTGGAATGGAATGAAACCCACGGGGATAAACCCCGTGGCTCGCATTCCGATCTTGCATTCACCTCATTTCTGCGATATTTTTCATTCATCATCCAACTCATTCTCGGTCCTTCAAGGAGCCTGCAATGCCCGAAGTGCGCGTGTCCCACCTGTTGATCGTCGGCGTCATCCTCGTCATCATCGCCACGCCCATCTTGATTTTCCTCGGCATGCTGGCGATTCCGTCGTTCGATTTGTTCGGTTGGAAGACTCCGGATTTGAATCAACAAACGTTGAACAAGGGCCTCGACACCGGCCTGGCCGCCGCAGCGGGCTTCAACCCCGCCAAGTCGCCGACCGAAGCGATGGACAAGTTCCGCGAAGCCATCAAGGGCCGCAAGTACAAGTTCGCCGCCATCTACGTCTCCAAGGAATACGCCGACCAGCTCAATCGCTCGCACGACAATGCAGCGGAGTTCGGCGCCCTGGTGGACAAGATTCGCAACTGGGGCGACAACAAAGGCATCCTGTCGGACAAGGCGAAGATCGCACTCTTCTCGATCGATCCGTTCCCATCGAACTTCAAGGCCGGCCCGGCGCCAAAGCAAGAGGGAGACAAAGCGTATGGCAATTTCGTTTGGGAAAAGATCAAGCTGGAGAATCCGAACGCCAATATTCTCGAAGACGTCAAATCGATGGATCCTCGCATGTTTCAGAACATCCTTTCGTATCAAGCGTTCAACGGCAAGCTCGAATTCGTCAAGACGGGCGAGGAATGGAAGATCAACGTGCCGATGACGCCGGCATGGGAAACCGAGATCGGCAATTTCAACGACAAGACGAAGACGTACGTGACCGCCCTCAGCGCGTTCTGGAACGACGTCAACCGTGAGCGTTTCGAATCGAAGGCCAAGTTCGAATCGGAGTTGTTCTCGCAGTTGCGCGCGTCGAAATAGGAGCCGACATGGATCGCGATAAGAAGCAGATGCGCAAGCTCAAGCGCACCGTCAAGAAAGCGGGCAACAAGAAGCGCCGACGCCAGCTCAAGGACGCCGTGCGCGACCATCCCGACGAGGCGCACTGGACGGAGCCGACCTTCGGCAACGCCAGCTCGCAAACGCTGAACGGCCTCGATCAGGATTCGACGCGCCGCGATCGAAAAACGTCCGAGCCTGAAGCGTAAGCGAAGTGTTGTGCATTAAACTTCGCTTACGCTTCAGGCTCGGATCATTCACCGGGAATCGTTATGTCCTCTCCCGAAGACCTCAATCCATTCCACATCACCGCCCAGCAATTCGACCGCGCCGCCGCCCACATGCCGCACCTGAAGCGCGGCCTCATCGATTACTTGAAAAAGCCGCACCGCTCGGTGATCGTCGAATTCCCGATCGAGTTGGACGACGGCAGCGTCCGCACCTTCACGGGCTATCGCGTCTTGCACAACAATGTGCGCGGGCCGGGCAAGGGAGGCGTTCGCTATCATCCCGATGTCAATCTCGACGAGGTCCGCGCCCTGTCCGCGTGGATGACGTGGAAGTGCGCCGTCATCGACGTGCCGTTCGGCGGCGCCAAGGGAGGCGTCGCCTTCAACCCGAAGGAATGCTCCGAAGCCGTCATTCGCAAGATCACGCGCCGCTACATCTCCGAGCTGGGCGATCTGATCGGCCCGTACACCGACATCCCCGCTCCCGATGTTTACACCGACGCCAGGACGATGGCGTGGATCTACGACACCTACAGCATGATGCATCCGGGCCAGAACAACCTCGGCGTCGTCACGGGCAAGCCGCTCGACATCGGCGGCTCGTTCGGCCGCGACGAGGCGACGGCGCGCGGCTGCCTCTTCGCCGCCGAGCGTGCCCTGGTGCGCGGCGTCGTTGTCGGCCGCGACGGCGTGGACGGCGCCTGCATCGCCATTCAAGGCTTCGGCAACGCGGGCAGCCACGCCGCGAAGCTGTTTCACGAAGCCGGCGCCGTCATCATCGCGGTGAGCGATTCGCAAGGCGGCGTCGTCAACGACAAGGGGCTCGACGTGCCGGCGATTGCCGCGCACAAGAAAAAGACCGGCAGCGTCGTCGGCGCCGTGAACACGCGGCAGATCTCGAACGACGACTTGCTCGCCCTGGAATGCGACATCCTGATCCCGGCCGCTCTGGAGAATCAGATTCGCGCCGATAACGCGGACAAGGTGCGCGCCAAGCTCATCTGCGAAGCCGCCAATGGCCCAACGACGCCGGCCGCGGATCTGATTCTGCAACAAAAGAAGATCCCTGTCTTGCCCGACATCCTCGCGAACTCCGGCGGCGTGTGCGTGAGTTATTTCGAGTGGGTGCAGAACAACGAGAACGAGCAATGGGATCTGGAAGAGGTGAACCACAAGCTCAGAACGAAGATGGAACGCGCGGCGGACGCCGTGATTGAAAAGCAAAAGCACATCAATCGCGTCCTCGGCAGCGCGGAGCCGATCGATTTGCGCACGGCGGCATTGATTGTGGCGATTGACCGCGTCGCGGAAGTGGCGCTGAAGCGCGGGATTTGGCCGTGAGATTGTCACGGGGCCTTGGTCATGTTTAGTTCGATCACGTTCTTGCCTTCATTGACCTTTGCCTTCAGAGTGGTCGTGCCCTGCTGGCGATACCGCTCGGGGATATTTGAGGCGGGTTTGTCAACCGGCGCAGGGGGTGATTTACCGGGATCGGTATCCAAGATCTGCGAGGGCGGTCTGATGATCACGATGTAATCTCCAACTACCACAGGCTCGTTAACGACAAATGAGCCGTCTTCTTTTAGCGCAGCCTCCGCAGAACCGCCTTCGGTTGGATTCAAGAAATTGACGAAGCCTTCCGTTACTGCTTTTCCCTCGAATGTGACCTTTCCCTCGACTTTTCCTGTGCGCGGTCCACTTTTGCAGCTTATCGCGACAAGGAACAAGAGGGGGATAATCGATTTGATCGCAATGTCTAAACGACGGCCGCACATAAGAATTTGCCTTGGGAGAAGAATAAACCCACGGTAACGAAACCGTGGGCGTGGTGGGTCAGTCGGCTCGACGCGCCAGGAGATTTCGTCGCACGCGCGTCAGGATCACTCAGCTTAATCTGGAAGAGTTACTGAAGCGCCATCATTACGATCGACCAAGTTTTTGAGCATCGGAAGAGGGAAACTGTTGCTGACAAAAACGACGCGGCCATCGCCGAACAGAACGTTCAGGCCTCCCGAATGGCCCGAATTAAGCGGCTTGTTGCAGCGCAATTCACCGTAATCGTTGAATGACGATACGCGCTGATTGATCCCGAGGGTGTTGATTGTCGTGGTGTTGTAACAGCGAGCGCAATTGTTGGCGCCAGAGTTGGTATAAGGGCAATTCGTGTCAAAAGTCATGGTGTTGCTTCCGGTCGGATAACCGGTGTAAGAATGGCCCATATGAAAACCACGGTTATTATCCACCAATCCGTCACTGTTGAATCCATCGGCTGGGAACGGCAAAACGGTGCCGTTGGTGTGGTACATGGGGCCGCTGTTCTCGCCGACCATGATGGTGTTCGACGTGCCATCCGTGATGGTGGAGATTTTCTGGCCGCGTAGCAGTGTAATGATTCCGCCGTCCGAAATCGGGCCACGAAATTGCGAATTCGCCAGCAACGTGGACGGATGCGCGGAACTGCCCAAGATGCAGGTATAATTGGGCCGCTGATAACCGGAGTCATCGTTAGGGGGCGACTTGGCATCACTGAATATCGGCGTGTTCGTTGACGGGCATCTCATGACCTGGAAGGCTACGCCCTTCCAGATATCCTTGTTTGCTTGAGCTTCTGCACCGACGCTGCCTAGCCAGAACGTCTTGTTGAGAAACACAATCTTTCCATAGGCGGCCGATTGGTCGAGATATGGCATGATGTAAACCCACCAGGTCGGCCCATGCATCCAGGCATTACCGGGGTCAACGGTCCGTGATGAGGCTGCGGGAAATACTTTGTAGGCGCCCTCGTAATTGTGGATGGCAATGCCTATTTGCTTGAGATTATTAACGCACTGAGTTCGCGCAGCGGCTTCGCGCACTTTTTGCACCGCTGGCACCAATAGAGCAATCAGAATAGCGATGATGGCAATGACGACAAGCAACTCAATCAACGTGAACGCCGTCCGCCAACGAATGGGAGAAGTACGACGCATGATGAACCTCGCGACTTTAGCAGGCCAAAGTGATGATTCGAATATAACCCTAGTGTCCGGGCATTGCAACGGAAAATCACCGTTTAATCGTCCACGTGCGCAAACCGCACGGCGTAAATCAGGTCGAACTCGGCGCCCAAACGCTCCATGAGGGTCAGCAATGCTCGATCCGCCTCCTTGGCTTCGGCGTCATTGCCGCGATTCTTGGATTCCAGGATCTGAATCGCGGACGAACCCTTGTCCAGCTGAAAGATGCCCAATTCCGCACGATCGCGAATCTTGAGCGCGGGCGCTTCGGTGCCGAGCAGTTTGTCAAACGCGATTTTTTCTCCATCCGGGGCACGTCGGCTGAGCAGCACCAGCGTTTCCAAGCCGGAACCTTTACCGAATTTCCAGCCTTTGCCGATTGTCATCGGGTTCATGATAACGCGGACGGCCTGGCAGGCAGGCGGCGGTTTTTCAAGGTCGCGTTGCTCTAATTCATCGAAATTCCAAGGGTAAAGCGGCACGACTTTGCCGTTGGCGTCGAGCCAGATGATAAACGTATGCGCCGGCTCCGCGTATTCCGCCTGCAGGTACATCATATCGCCGGCCTTGACCGGCAGAGCATCGGGGTCCTCAATCGGCACCATCTTGCGCGTTTTGCCCGACATTTTCCCAATCGCCACATTCAGTTTTCCTTCCAATGCACTACGTTTCGGCGGCGCGATTGGTTCGCGCGGCCAATAGACGGCGGCTGCAATGCCGCCGCCAATCAGCACCACGATCACAATCGCCGCCACCACAAGGCAACTCGAACGTCCCGATTTGGCGGCATTCGAATCGGCGACAGACGGGTTCTCAGGCATGGCGTCTCCTTCGTGAACAACCTTGACACCGCGGCAATGCGTCGAAGGAAATCCTATTGGCGCCGTCGCCGCCGGGCGCGACAAGTCCGGAAATTCACTTGCGATTCGCAACGATTAAAACCTCATTAACGCTGTGGATTCGAGAAACGCGACGCGAACAACGGAAGCGTTTACGGCGTACACCATTTAGATGGTTGTGCCTCGAAATTGACTTTGCAATGTTCTTGTCAAACCGGTAGAGTTATCCTGTTCCTTCCCTTACCTTCCGGAATTTGCCATGCGAACTCCTCCTCTTTCGCGCGGCCGGTCGGCTTTCACGCTCATCGAATTGCTCGTCGTCATCGCGATCATCGCCATCCTCATCGCCCTCCTGGTGCCGGCGGTGCAGAAGGTGCGCGAATCAGCGGCACGCCTTCAATGTCAGAACAACCTCAAGCAGATTGGCGTCGCGTTGCATAATTTTCACGGCGCCTACAAACGCTTGCCATACAGCAACACCAATCTCAGCGACACGCCGCGCAACAACTGGGCGGCGCTGATCTTTCCGTATCTGGAGCTGCCGTACAAGGAAGTGGTTGTTTCGGCCACCGGGATGACGACCGGCAGCGCCGGCGCCGTCGTGCACCAGCCGGGCATTCGTAACGATGCGATCGGCAACAACTTCATCGTGCGGGTTTTCATCTGTCCGTCCGACAATGTCCTGTTGAGTTCCGACAGCGCT
>DAIOGM010000142.1:14109-15647 GCA_036745215.1 Gemmataceae bacterium | reverse complement strand
ACGCCTGGCCGTTCTGCGGGCCGCTGCCGTCGTGGTGCGGCGAGGGGGAGATGTTGACCGGCATCCTGACCGGCGTCGTCGGCGCCCTCGTCGGTACCTTCATGTTGCGCTCGATCGGCTTCGTCTTCAGCAAAGGGCTCGGCAAGGATGCGCTCGGCCTGGGGGATGCCGACCTGATGATGATGGCCGGCGCGTTTCTCGGCTGGCAAATCATCGTCGTCGCGTTTTTCCTGGCCGTGTTCCCGGCGATTATCTTTGGTATCATTAACAAGTTCGTCCGCAACGACAACTCGCTGCCATTCGGCCCGTCGTTAGCGTTTGGTGTCGTGGCCACGTCGCTGTTGTGGCGATGGATTGGCGAACAGTCTCGCGCCGTGTTTTTCTGGAGCGAGTTCTTGTTCTTTGTGATCGTCGCCATCGGCTGCTTAATGTTTGTTATGGCATTCGCCATTCGCCTGTTTTTTTCTTCGAGGACGCCGGACGCATGAAACCAATCGTCATCGTCGATTACGGCATGGCCAACCTTCGCAGCGTGCAAAAAGCGTTCGAAAAAGTCGGCGCGGCCGCGATCATAAGCAGCGATCCCAATCGCATCGCGGAGGCCGACAGGCTCGTCTTGCCCGGCGTCGGCGCTTTTCGCGACGCCATCGCTCGATTGCACGAAGCGGGCTTCGTCGCGCCGATTACCGATCATGTTCGCAAGGGCAAACCGTTCCTCGGCATCTGCCTCGGTTTGCAGCTTTTGTTCACAACGAGCTACGAGGACGGCGTCTATCCCGGCCTCGATTTGTTCCCCGGCGAGGTCGTGCGATTCAAGGACATGGGCGACTTGAAGGTGCCGCACATGGGCTGGAATCAGCTCGCCATCCGCAAGGCAGCGCCGATATTACGCGATTTGCCGGGCGAGCCGTCGGTGTACTTCGTCCATTCGTATTATGTGAAGCCGAAGGACGCGCGCATCATCGCGGCGGAGACGGATTATGGCACGCCGTTCACGTCGGCGATCTGGCACGAAAATGTGATGGCGACCCAGTTTCATCCGGAGAAGAGCCAGCGCGTCGGCCTGGCGATGTTGAACCAATTCTCAAAGATGTGATGCAATCATGCAAATCTACCCCGCGATCGATCTGCGCGACGGCAAATGCGTCCGCCTCAAGCAAGGCGACTACGATCAAGAAACCGTGTTCGGCGAAGATCCCGCCGCCATGGCCGTGCGCTGGGTCGCCGACGGCGCGACGTACCTGCACATCGTCGATCTCGACGGCGCCAAGGAGGGCAAGCCCGTCAACACGCGCGCCATTCGCGCCATCGTCAAGGCGGTCAAGGTTCCCTGTCAACTCGGCGGCGGCCTTCGCACGGAAAATGACATCAAGGACGCGCTCTCCCTCGGCGTCGCGCGCGTCATCATCGGCACGAAGGCGCTCGAGTCGCCCAAATGGCTCGGCCAGATGTCGCAGCGCTTCCCCGGCCGCGTCGTCCTGGGCATCGACGCCAAGGACGGCAAGGTCGCCGCGCAGGGCTGGCTTGACGTGTCCGAA
>DAIOGM010000142.1:0-14099 GCA_036745215.1 Gemmataceae bacterium | reverse complement strand
GCGCGCTCGACCTCGCGAAGCAATGCGCCCGTCCGCCCCTGTCCGCAATCGTCTACACCGACATCAGCCGCGACGGCATGATGCAAGGCGCCAACGTCAAGGCGATGGCCGACATGAGGGCCGCCGTGCCCGTCCCCGTCATCGCGTCCGGCGGCGTCACGACGCTTGACGATGTCAAACGTCTGCAAGAAAGCGGCCTGGCGGGCTGCATCATCGGCCGCGCCCTATACGAGGGACAATTAAATTTGCGCGAAGTTGTTGCACAGGTTTCCGGAAAATAGAATGACATGCGCTAACTGGTCCGGCATAATATCGAACTTCTTGACGTAGTGCGAGCGTCTCGCTTGCACGGTTTGGTGCAAGCGAGACGCTTGCACTACGAGAACACGAACTCTCCGGAGCATTTATGGCACATCGTACCGAAGACATCCACACCGTCGCCCTCGTCGGCCATGAAGTCGCGGGCAAAACTTCGCTGGCCGACGCGCTGCTCTTCAAGGCCAAGGCGTCCGATCGCCGCGGCTCGCCCGACGACGGCTCGAGCGTTTCCGATTTTGACGAAGAGGAAAAAAAACACAAGTACTCGATCGATTCGAGCGTCCTGCACCTGGAGCATCAAGGTAAACGCGTCTATCTCATCGACACGCCCGGCAAGCCCGAATTCGTCGGCCAGGCGCTGGGCGGATTGAACGCGGTGGACACGGCCGTCATCGTCATCTCCGCGACGGCCGGCGTGCAGGTCAACACGCGCCGCATGTTCAACGAAGCCGGCAAACGCGGCCTGGCGCGTATGATCGTCGTCAACAAGCTCGACTCGGAGAATGTTCATTTCGAAGAGCTGATCAACAACATCAAGGGCACCTTCGGCAAGGCGTGCGTTCTCTTCAATGTGCCGGTCAACGTGGGCCCGAATTTGTCCGGCATCGTCAGCGTGCTCAATCCCCCCGCGTCGGCGCCGGCGGGCTGCGCGGTCGATCCCACGGCGCAGCGGTCGCAGCTCATCGATTCGATCGTCGAGATCAATGAATCGCTGATGGAAAAATACCTTGAACAAGGTGACCTCGCCGCGGACGAGCTGGCCAGTGCCTTGCCCAGCGCCCTCGCCGCGGGGAGCGTCATCCCGATTCTTTGCACCGCCGCCCGCAAGGACAAGGACATCGGCGTGCCCGAATTGCTGGACGCCGTCATGCAGTTCGCGCCATCGCCAAAGTCGGCCGTCAAACGTAAAGGGACCAAGGGCACCGGCGACAAGGCAACGCAAGTCGAAATCGAGCCGAACGATTCGGGCGAGTTCGTCGGCTTCGTATTCAAGACGATCTCCGACAAGTTCGTCGGCACCTTGAGTTACTTCCGTGTCTTATCGGGCAAGATCACACCGGAGCAACCGCTCATCAGCTTGCGCACCGGCCGCGGCGGACGTTCCAGCGGCCTGTTGCTCGTGCAAGGCAAGACGACCAAGCCAATGACCGAGGCGATCGCCGGCGACATCGTCGCGGTTGCCAAGGTCGAGGATTTGCACATCGGCGACACCGTCGCGCTCAACACCAACGCGCCGAAGGTTGGCATGCCCCCCTACCCCATGCCGATGTTCGGCCTCGCCGTGGAACCCAAGGCGCGCGGCGACGAACAAAAAATCTCCGGCAGCTTGCACAAGATCGCCGACGAGGACCCAACCTTCAAGATGACGCGCGACGCGCAGACCAAGGAACTCGTTATCACCGGCATGAGCCAACTGCATCTGGACATCGTGCAGAAGCGGCTCAAAGCGCGTTACGATCTCGAAATCACCACGCATGAGCCGAAGATTCCGTATCGCGAAACGCTGACCTCGCACGCCGACGCCGAGTATCAGCACAAGAAACAATCGGGCGGCCGCGGCCAGTACGCCAAGGTGCATCTGCGCGTTTATCCGCTCAAGGACCTCCACATCACGTCGGAAGCGGAATTACTCGAGAAGTTCGCCAACAAGACTCGTTTCGAGAAGATGCGTTCCGCGCACTATGATCCGACGTACAACTTTGCGTTCATCGATCACATCGTCGGCGGGTCGATCCCGAACAACTTCATTCCCGCCGTCGAAAAGGGCTGCAAGGAAGTGCTCGAGCAAGGCGCGCTCGCGGGCTATCGGATGCAAGATGTCGCGGTCGAAGTCCATTTCGGCAAGTATCACGACGTCGATAGCTCGGAAGCCGCATTCAAGACGGCGGCGCGGATGTGCTTCAAGAAGGCGTTCCGCGAAGCTCGACCTGTGCTACTGGAGCCGATCGTGCATCTGGAGGTGACGGCGCCGTCGAAATACACCGGCGCGCTTCTGGGCGATTTGACGACCAAGCGTGCCCGCGTCGAGAATCAGGACAGTTTGCCCGGCGACGTCGCGGTGCTCAAGGCAATCGCGCCGCTGGGGGAAATGACGCGCTATGCCGCCCAGCTCGGCAGCATCACGCAGGGGCAAGGCAGCTACACGATGGAATTCAGCCACTACGACATCGTGCCGGGCAACGTGCAGCAGCAGATCGTGTCGAAGGCGAAGCACGTGGAAGAAGAGGAAGAGTAATCCAGCGAGCCACGGGGTTTATCCCCGTGGAATTGAATTTCCATCCACGGGGATAAACCCCGTGGCTCGCTTCATTTTTTTTGCCTGCCAATCTCGCGATCAAACTCCCCGTTGTACGTCAGCGTCGGCCTCGATTCCGTCGTGCGCCGATAGCGCATGTAACGCAATTCAAACGTCGCCTCGCGGTCGAACAGGACGGGTCCGCCCGCGGGGTCGTTCTTGTCCTCTTTCCAGCTAAACGGCATCGAACTCGCGTGCCGCATCTGCGCCAGCCAGACGCGATCCGCCGGAAAGATGCGTCGCCAGCCGGCTTCGGTCGAGCTGGGCGGATCGAAATCCATGAAGCGTTCATCGAGCGGCAACGTTTGCACGGCGCAGATCAAAAATCCCGACAACAAATAACCCATGATCAACCCGATCGCCGCGCCGCCGAAATGTTGCAGCGTGCCGTGTTCGTCAATCATCTCGGGCGCAAGGTATTGATACGCGAGCCGCAAGAGGAACAGCGTCAAACAGAAAAGGACCATCAATACGACAAAATCTTCGCACCCGGCGAGCGTGCGCAGATTCTGCTGAAACGCCAGATCGAGCAAGTCGGCGAGCGGCTCCCAGAAACCGAAGCTGACCAGGCCGGCGATGAACACAAACATCAGCATCGCGATGGATGTGAAGAGGCCGTTGCGATACTGCGCGTACGCGGCGGCGAGCATGACAACTAGGGTGGCGATGGTGATCATGGGTTGACCCTGGTTCCTCCTTGTTTACGTTTAGCGTTCGCCATGAAGCGCCAAGTGCCCGGCGCTTCACTGCGAGCGCTAAACGTAAACAAGATTCATTTACTCACCCTCAACAACTCCTGGATCGACGTCTCCCCATCAATCACCAGCCGGCTGCCGTCCTCGAGCAGAGAACGCAATCCCGTTTCCGTCGCGAGCCTGCGAATCTCGGCGACATTCGGATTCTCCTTGATCAGCTCGCGAATCCGGTCCGTGATGATCAACAACTCGAAGATGCCGATGCGCTTGACATACCCCTGCCCGCCGCAGCTTTCGCATGCCACGGGATCATCGCCGTCCTCGTGTTCCTCTTCATCCTCGGCCGGGTCGAACGCGCGGTAAATGTAACGCACCGCGTCGGGATCGACCTTCAATTTCTTGAGCGTCTCCGCGGACGGCTTCATGCGTTTGCGGCACTTCTTGCACAACAGACGCACAAGACGTTGGCCGAGCACCGCGGACAGGGCGCTGCCGAGCATGAACGCGGGCACGCCGAGGTCGATCATGCGAGCGATCGCGGTGACGGAATCGTTGGCGTGAACCGTACTGAACACCAGATGGCCGGTCTGTGCCGCTTGACACGCGATCTCCGCCGTCTCCTTGTCGCGAATTTCGCCGACGAGGATGACGTCGGGATCTTGCCGCAGAATGCTGCGCAATTCGCCGGCGAACGTCTTGCCGGCCTTGGGATTGATCTCGATTTGCGTGATGCCGTCGAGCCGATATTCGACGGGGTTCTCGACGGTGATGATGTTTTGTTGAAAGCGATCGATCTCGTGCAAGCACGCATACAGCGTCGTGCTTTTGCCGGAGCCGGTCGGGCCGCACACGAGAAACAGGCCGTGCGGGCGAGTGATGACGTCGCGCACCTGCGTCTGCATCGATTCGGTCATGCCGAGGTGGCCCAGGTCGGCGAGCTGGGCGGACGAATCGAGCAGGCGCATGACGAGCTTCTCTCCCGCGACGCTGCCGGCCGTGGCGATGCGGAACTCGACGACGCGCGCCTCGACCTGCGCGGAAAAGCTGCCGTCCTGAGCCTTGCGCCGTTCGGTGATGTCGATATTGCAGAGAACCTTGAAGATATTGACGACCGCGTCCCCCATCGCGCGATTGAATGGCTTGATATTGGTCATGATGCCGTCGATGCGAAAGCGCACCGCCATCTCACTGGCGGTGGGCTCCAGATGGATATCGGTGGCGCGGCGTTCGATGGCGTTCCAGACCATCTCCAGGGCGGCCTTGTAACCCTTCGATTGCTGCACCCGCTCGACGCGTTCCTTGTCCTCGACTTCGCCCGTGGTCGATCGGCTCAAAAAACGAATCGGCCGCGGCCCGCCGGCTTTGCCTTCTTTTGGCTCCTTCGTGATGCGTTTGGAAATGTATTCTTCATAAATCCGCTTGAAGAACACCTCGTTGAGAAGCTGATCTTCCTCGTCGGCCCGGCGATTACGGACGGTGACGTACCAGTACGCGGGAAAGCAAACCATCGTCCACGCGAGAATGAGCGTGACCCAGAACGCGGCGAGGTTCCAGATGAACAGGAAGCCGAAGAACCCGGCGCCCAGGAGCGCGCCGTTCCAGACGACCGCGTCGAGCCGAAAGCGATGCGCGTCGAGATCGACCCAGGCGCATAGCTTGATCCATACGAGCAAGCTAATGATCAGGCCGATGAGCTTGTAAGGATCGAAATAGAACCCGGGGCCGCGCGGGAAAGCCGGGGCGGCGAAAAGTTCGCTCGGCGCGGCCAGGACGAACAGGATGATGCTGACGAGGATTAGTTGGGAACGCATGCGTGGGGATCGAACTCAGGGCCTGAAGCGCGAGTTTTGAATTCGCGCAATTTTGCTTGAGCACCGAAGGTGCGCTCATGTTACAGCCCAGGGCGATAGCCCTGGGGAAACAGCCCACGGCATTGCAAGCCCCGAAGAGGCGCCATGGCGCCGACCGCGAGCATTGCGCCCCTTCGGGGCTTGACGCCGAATGTTGTCGGTTCCCAGGGCTGCGCCCTGGGCTTTATCATGACCGCACCTTCGGTGCTCAAGGTTCCCAGGGCTGCGCCCTGGGCTTTATCATGACCGCACCTTCGGTGCTCAAGTATGCGCGATTCCGAATTAGCGTTAGCGACGCTTCTCATTTTCGCTTACGCTTCAGGCTCGGATATTCGATTACAAAATACCCGGCGACGCGACCTTGATGCCCTTGAGCATCATCTTCAACTGATCGGGGTTCGGCGAGAATTCCAGCGCCGTCGATTTCTCGATGTCGCCCCGGTCGCACAATTGCCGCAGGTTTTCGTTGAAATCGACCATGCCTTCCTGGATGCCGATGCGGATCGCGTCGGGGATCTTGCTGTCCTCGCCTTCGCCGATCAATTTTCGGATCATCGAGTTGACGATCATGATCTCGTTGGTCGGCACGCGCGGCGACTTGATGCCCTTGACCAACTTTTGCGCAACGACGGCCTTGAGATTGTTCGCAAGCGCTTGCCGAATTGCGGTGTGTTTTTCGGGCGGGAAGAGATCGAGGATGCGGTTGATGGTCGTGCCCGAGCTCGCCGCGTGAATGGTGCCGAACACCAGGTGGCCCGTTTCCGCGGAGTGCACGGCGGCTTCGAACGTCTCGACATCGCGCAACTCGCCGATGAGAATCACGTCGGGATCTTGCCGCACCGCGTCCTTGAGCGCCTTGTGCCAGTCGCGCGTATCGAGGCCGATCTCACGTTGATTGATGTAGGCCATCCGGTCGGTAAAGACGAACTCGATCGGGTCTTCGACGGTGAGGATGTGCAGCGGTTCCGTGGCGGCAATGTAGTCGAGCATCGACGCGATCGTCGTGCTCTTCCCCGAGCCGGTGACGCCCGCGAGGATGACCAGGCCTTCGGGAAACTTGCAGAGCTTTTCGATGATCGGCGGCAAGCCCAGCTTCTCGAAGCTCGGAATCACGTTGTTGACACGCCGCGACACCAGCGACAATCGGCCGCGCTGCTTGAACAAGCTGACGCGGAAACGGCATTCGTCGGCGCCGATCACCCAGGAAAAATCGACGCCGCCTTCTTCGTCGAGAATCTTCCGTTGCCGTTGGTTCAAGATCGGGTGAAACAATCGCTCCATGTCTTCTTGCGTCAACGGCCGCATCTCGGTGCGGCGGATGTCGCCGCGCAGACGCATCATGGGCGGCTGGCCGACTTTCAGGTGCAAGTCGGAGGCTTGAAGCTTCATGCACATGCGGAAGAGCTTGTTGACTTCCGGCTCTTTCTTGAGTTCCGCGGCGACCTTGGGATCGGGCGGCGCGTCTTCGGTGATCTTGATGGCATCGCCGTTCGCCTTCACGGATTCCGGAGCGGACATGGATGAATCTCCTGCAATTCGCCGCTTGCGGCTTCGCGTTCGCGCCGATGCGCCATATTGCTCGCGATTCTCGGCGAGCGCGAAGCCGCAAGCGGCAATGATCATGTCAAACGAATCGGCACGCCGCACTCGTGGAGATACGCCTTGGTGGCGCGGATGCCGTACTCATTGTAGTGGAAAATGCTGGCGGCTAAAGCGGCATCTGCTTTTCCGGCGGTCAAGATTTGGTGAAGGTGCTCCGGTGACCCCGCCCCGCCGCTGGCGACGACGGGGATCGTCACCGCTTCCGCAACGGCCCGCGTCATTTCCAAGTCGTAGCCCGCCTTGGTGCCGTCGGCGTCCATCGATGTGAGCACGATTTCGCCGGCGCCGAGCTGTTCAACGCGCTTCGCCCACGCGACGGCTTCCAATCCCGTCGGCACGCGGCCGCCGTTGACGTAAACTTCCCAGATGACGCGTCCATCTCGGTTCACGCGTCGAGGGTCGATGTTGACGACGGTCGCGCAACTGCCGAACTTGCCGGCGACCTGCGTCAGGAGATCGGGATCCTTGACGGCGGCCGAGTTGATGCTGACCTTTTCGGCGCCGGCCTGAATCAGGCGCGTCGCGTCATCGAGCGTACGGATACCGCCGCCGACGGTGAACGGCATGAAGATTTCCTCGGAGACGCGCCGCACCACGTCGAGCATGATGGCGCGGCCCTCGTGGCTGGCGCTGATATCGAGGAACACCAGTTCATCGGCGCCGTCGGCTTCGTAACGTCGCGCGACCTCGACGGGATCGCCGGCGTCGCGCAGGTTGAGGAAATTAATTCCTTTGACGACGCGGCCGCGATCGACGTCGAGGCACGGGATGATGCGTTTGGCGAGCAATTTTGGATTCCTCCAGCCGCTTGCCGTTTACTGACCTTCAGGTATTCAACGCTCTTGTTGGAGTTCCGCCTTTAGGCGGGTTTGAGCGAATCGCCGCCTAAAGGCGGAACTCCAACATGCATTACATTCCTGAAGATCAATAGCGCTGGCGTGGAAGCGCCGGCGTGCCGATGCTTCCACGCGAGCGCGAAACCGCAAGCGTATCTTATTGGTGGCGCGCGCAAAAACAGAGGCCCCACTTCGCGGGCGGGCGAAATGGCAGCCTCTGCCTCGGTGGAGGATGCCGAGTTGGCGCACGAGATAATAGCGCGACGAATCACCGAGAGTTCGTCGGGATGACGCCAATACGACAAATAAAATTCTTGGGGGGAAGCAAGAATCCGATCTTGCGTTTGGGGGCGATGGGCAAGATCGGAATCCTGCTGCCACCGAATTTGGGGATGCGAGGGCTCAATGACATTCGGGTACGCTGTTCGCCATGACCCACAGCATGTAAGTCACGCGTTCGCGAAGCTGCTTGTTACGGCTCTGCATTTTTTCGTGATACGCACGCCAGCCGTAAAAGAGAATGGCCACGGACAGCGCCGAGGCGGCATAAACGACGACGTTCATAGGAGGTTGATCACTTTCCGACGGGGAGAACCATAATTGTTCCGTATCAAACTCTAGCTCACGATTCCGGGCAAGCAAATCAACCCATTGCTAAAATTCCGTCTACGCAGAAAATAGTATTTTCCCCTAATGGTCCCCTGCCGATTCTCCTGACGATTGCATGCTCGAACAAGCCGCATTGCTGGTGCATCCCTGGACGCTGCGTACCGTCGCGGAAAACGGCGTCGTCTGGGAACGCGCCATCGCCGACGCCGCCGGCCGCTCGCTGGGCTGCGTGCGCTTCGAAGGCAATCCGCAACGATCCTGGTTTTCCTGGCTGCGCCGAGTGCGCATGGACGTACTTGAAACGGACGACGCCTCGCACTTGATGACTTTGACGCGAGCCTGGGGGGTTTTGAGCAACTGGGAAATCGTGGACGCGGAAGATCGACCCGTCGGCAACGTGTATGCAAAGACGATCGTCTCTTCGGACAACGTGGCTCGCGGCCACGTGGAGCGCGAGGCGAGCGGCGCGGGCCTCATTCGCAACTCCCAGCTGCGGATCGTGGCGCGTTTTGCACGCACGGATGCCGGCATTTTGCACGTAACATTCGAGCCGGACCTGTCGGCGAATCCGTTTGAACGCATGCTGGTGCTCGGCGCCATTCTTACATTAGACGCAATGCCCAAATCAACTTCGTAGGGACAAGCGGCTCGTTTGTCCCGGATTCGCGGGGACAAGCGAGCCGCTTGTCCCTACGAAATTGCGACCTCGCCGCGCAGGCCGGCCAGGCCTTCGCTGCCGACGTGAATGCTCTTGTCGCCGAGTTGCAAATTGAAGATGTCGTCAAGTTCTTGATAGCTGTTGAAATGGACAATGGCGCCGGGAACGAGGCCCATCGTTTGCCAATGACGCAGCCGAGCGGGGTTGTCGTCCTGCGCTTCGCGGATGACGACGCGTTGACCGGCGCGAAAGTGGTGCAGCGGCTTCAGATCGCGCTTTTGCAAATGGCCCTTCGCGGTCGGGATGAGATGCCCGTGCGGATCCTCGAGCGGCTCGCCCAGATGCGCGGCGATCGCTAGCTCCAGCCGCGGCGAAATGGCGTGCTCCAATGCGTCGGCCTCGGCGTCCACCTCGCTCCAGTCGAGGCCGAGCACGCGTGTCAGAAACAACTCGACGAGCCGATGTCGGCGAATAACGCGTCGCGCCTGGCCGATCCCGGTGTCCGTCAACTGAGCGCCTTGTCCGACGCCGTAGTCGATCAAACCCGCGGTCTCGAGCCGCTTGAGCATGCCGGTAACGGACGGCGCTTTTACTTTCAGACGCAACGCGATCTCCACCGGCGTCACCATGTGTTCGGCACCGCCGAGGCTGTGAATGGCCTTCAGGTAATCCTGCACCGCGGGCGTGATGGAGTCGGTCATATGGTCATTGTACGGGCGCAATCCGAATTCGTTTAGCGCTCGCACGGCGCCGCGCGAGCGCTAAACGAAATCAGGCTAATGAGTCAGCGCCCATATGAGCCACAAGCAAAGCCCGAACGCGACGCGCAGCCCCATCTGCAGACACACCCACCAGAGCGTGAAGTTGAGCATGTCGCCGACCGCGATCAGGGCCTTTTCGACTTCCTCCGCGACCATTTTGCGCGGATTGATCCGGCCAAAGGTCACGACGCGCACGACGTGAGCCGTCTTGGAGCGAAGCCAATACTCCGCTTCGTCAAGGTATTTTTCGAGCTGCTCGCGATCGATTTGCCCGACGCGATAAAGCGTATAGATATCGAAACCGAACATCGCCGCGCCGAGCGGCAACGCCACGAGGAGGGCCGGCCAATGCTCCGCCAAACGGGCGATCGTTAACGCGTCCTCGGAGTTACCGGCGTTCGGAAAAACAAGGCGTGATGCAAGAACCTGAATGATCCAAACGCCGAGAGCGAGCAGCGCCGGCAACAGCATCGACCATGTCCAGAAGATGGTGCGATACTGACTGATCAGGTCAAGCAATTTTGGCCAACGCCCCGGCCCGGCAACGACGAGCTTGGCGACGCTCTGATACTGGCCCATCCGCCGATACGTGCTGGCGAGAAACATGAACGCGAAATAAAAGTCGAGGAAGTGAATCAGGTTGAGCGACCAGAACCGATCCATCGTTGACGGTCCCATTGATGCCGTAGCGTTCATTGTGCAAGCGAGACGCTTGCACTACGGATTCGCGTTAGACCAACATGATTGGCCATTGAGCATTGATTAATGTCCATTTTCCATTCGATGGGAAATGGCCAATGATTAATGGCAAATGGCTAATCGCGTCAGGCTGAATTATTGTCCATTGAGCATTGGCCAATATCCATTTTCCATTTATGGGAGATGGCTAATGATCAATTAACCTTGCCGAAACCACGCGAGGATCGCATCGGCCACTTCTTCCGGCATCGGCTCGGCGTCGGCGGTGAAGTGCTGGCACGCTTCATAGGTCGGCGCGCGCGCGGCCAACAGCTCTTCGACCTCCGTCAAGCCGCCCTGAGCGAGATCGGGGCGTTGCTCGCTCGTCGTCGGATCGGCTTGCATGCGTTGCCAGAGCAAATCGGCGGGCGCTTTGAGCCAGACAACCAGGCCCTTGGTTAAGCGAGCACGATTCTCCTCGGACATGACCGCGCCGCCGCCCGTGGCGATGACGTAATCTTCCAGCCCGCTCAGCTCATCGAGCAGCGTCGATTCCATGGCGCGAAACGCGGCTTCGCCGTCGGTTGCGAAGATTTCGCGGATCGACCGGCCGGCGCGTTCCTCCAGCAACGCGTCGGCGTCAACCCAGTTCCAGCCTAACTTGCCGGCCAGGAGTTGCGCCACCGTCGTCTTGCCGGCGCCGCGATAGCCAATCAGAAATAGCAAGCGCGAACGCGTCACGGGCGACGCTTCTTCGATGATTGCCGGCGGCACCGGCGACGGAATCTCCGCGGTGTCCTCCATGATTGGCTCGGACGCGGCGCTCCCGGCGGTCAACGGCGACAGCGCCTTGCGCAATCGCGCCGTCATCACGTCCAGAGGCGCGTCGCGGCCCGTGAACAATTCGAACTGCAGCGCCGCCTGCCGCACAAACATGTCCACGCCCGTCAATACATGGCAGCCACGCTCGCGCGCCTCGCGGATGAGCAATGTCGTCTCCGGCGTGTAAATCGTGTCGAACACCATCAGCTCCGGGTTGAGAAAGCTGTGATGCAGCGGCGACTCATCGACATTCGGATGCATGCCGACCGAGGTGCAGTTGATGACCGTGTCGCATTCGACGTTGTGCCGGGCCGACCATTCGACGAACAGACAACCCATTTCGTCGGCGAGCGCCTGGCCTCGATCTTCGGTGCGATTGGTGATGACGAAGGCGACGTTCTCTTGCCGGAGCGCGTAGGCGACGGCACGCGCGACGCCGCCGGCGCCGAGGATCATGACGCGGCGCGAATCGAGCGCAACGCGAAACCCGTCGGGCCCCATCGGCAAATGGGCACGCAACGAATCGAAGGCAGCCTGCGCATCGGTGTTGGCGGCACAGAAACCCGCCGACGTCGCCAGGAGCGTGTTCGCCGCTCCCATCGCCGTGACCGAGCCTTCCCTCAGCAGCGCGAGCTTGGCGGCTGCTTCCTTGTGCGGTATCGTCACGCTGTAGCCGTCCACCGGGAACTCCTGCAGCGCCTTCAGAAACGGCCCCAACTCGCCGCGCGGCACGCGGAACGGCAGATACAACGCGTTGATGCCCAGGTGCTGCAACGCCGCGTTGTGAATGAGCGGACTCAGGCTATGTCCGATCGGATCGCCGACGACGCCGATCACGCGCGTCTGGGCGTTGATGCGTTCGACGTTGTACGTCGTTTGCAGTTCCTTGAACGCGAGGATGCCCGGCGCGATTTGCCGCTCGCGATTGAAGGCGCCATACGTGAACGGCGCTCCCAACTTCAGGCTCAACAGCCGGCTGCAGGTGCCGAGGTCGCCCATGCAGACCGCGACCGTCGGCTTCGGCGCGTTCTTCAACAACGCCAGCACGCGCAAGTTGTCCGCCGGATGCTGTGCGGTGACGGAAATCTTGACGATGTCGGCATCCTCCTGGCACATCTGCTGATAGATCAGCTCGAGCTTCTCCGGCGTTTCCTGAATGTTGTGATAGCTGACGATGCGCTTGACGTTGCCGAAGCGCGGAATCTTTTCGATGATGTCGCTTTCCAGGTCGATGTAATCGAAGCCGGCGACAACGGCCTGCCGGATGAGCATCAAGCGTTGCTCTTCGGTGCCGGTCCAGCGTCCGCCGTCGGCCTGCCGGCGAAACGTCGCGATCATCGGGCACGGCCGTTTGTCGAGCAGACGTTTGTAATCGGGCGAACGCGCCAGGAAATCCATGCGCAGCTCGATCAGCTTGGCGCCCTGTTTCGCCGCCTCCGCGATTTCCGCCTGCATCATCTTGTGGCGCGTCCGCCCGATGACGGCGCAGGTGATTGGTGTGTCGAACATGGTTAGGCCTCAAGAGCTATCGGTCTTTCATTTTCTCGACGGCCTTTAACTGCTCATCGGCTGTCGTGGAGTTTACCGTCACGATGTAAAGCGCCATCAGCACCGCCATGATGATCAATCCGATCAACGCGCCGACGGTTGCCGCCAGATAGACGGACTCCGGCGAACAAAGGCGGATCATGAAGATGCTAAAAAGGGCCGCGGAGGTGCCGCCCGCGCAGCTAATCATCGCCTGCAAGACCGTGTGAATGCTCAGCCAGCCGATGCGCTGCACCGAGCCGAGCGGCAAACCCAGAAGCACTTTGATCTTCGCCACTTCATAGATCAAGCCGACGCGCGTTCGGATCAACAAGATCGCCATGAAAAACGCCAAAACCGACAGCGCCGCAAATGCGATCGGCAAGCACCAGCGCTGAATTTCTTCGAATGGAACGATCAGCGCCGCGTCCGGCTTGGCGTTGAAGATGGCACCCGACGCCGTCAGCAACAACGACGCAACGCCGAGGTAGATGGCAACGGCGCGATTCCGATCGGTGACGAGCTGATGGATCGTGCGGCTCGCATGAAGATAACGCATGCCCGGGGACACGTCCGGCGAACCGGTGGGGAATCCCGCGGCCTTTTCTTCGCCGATCATCTCGATGGCATCGACCATTTTCTCCGAGTAACCGTCGGCCTGAGCGTCGAGGCCATCGAGCGTGCCTTGATTTGCATCCGGGAGCTGGGACGCAATTTCTTGAACATCTTTGGGAGGAGCGTGCTTCTCTTGCGACATGATCGTTTCCCGGTTTTCAGATTGCTTTCGCCGCGGAATCCGACAGACTATCACCATTCTACAACTCTAAGCCGTTTGAGGAGTACCTTATGAAACGCATCCGCGTGATCGCCCTCGTATTCGCCGTCGTCGTCGTGACCGGCATCGAGGCCGGCGACGCCAAGACCGGCTTCGTCAGCATGATCCACAAGGGCAAGGACGGCGACTCCAAATACGTCGTCTTCGTGCCGCACGGCTACAAGGCCGACAAGGAATATCCGCTCATCCTGTTCCTGCACGGCGCCGGCGAACGCGGCGACGACGGCATGCTCCCCGTCCTGCAAGGAATTGCCAACGCCGGCATCAAGTTGAAGGACAAGGAAAAGAACTTCGGCTTCTTCGTCGTCTTCCCGCAAGCCAGAGTCAAGGGAAGCTGGAAAGCCGGCGAGCCCGACGCGGACCGCGCGCTGGCGATCCTCGATGAAGTGCAGAAGGCTTACAAGATCGACACCAGGCGTTTGTACCTGACCGGCCTGTCGATGGGCGGCGCCGGCACCTGGAGTCTCGCGGCCGCGCATCCGGACAAGTGGGCGGCCATCGCTCCCATTTGCGGCGGCGGCAAACCGGAGAATGCGTCGATAATCAAGGACATCCCGACGTGGGCCTTCTGCGGCGATCAAGACAGCGCCAAGCTCGTCGAAGGCAATCGCA
>DAIOGM010000141.1:0-15713 GCA_036745215.1 Gemmataceae bacterium | reverse complement strand
TGACCATCCAATCGACCAGGCGATGCCGCGGATCTTCGCCGCTGGCCAGCTGCACCGGCGGAGCGTCGAGGGCACGCATGACGGCGGTCTTGCCGTTGCGCGTGTTGGTGACCGTGCCGGTGCCGCGATTGAAGATGATCTGGCGTGCCCCTTGATTCTGATTCTGCACGTTCTGACCCAGGTTCGGCGCCGGCTTGCGGCCAACCTGAGCGAAGAACGAGGCCATGCCCCAGTAATCGTCCTGGCTCCATTTTTCGTATGGGTGGTGATGGCATTGAGCGCACGCCACGCGGACGCCGAGGAATAGCTGGCAGGCGTCATCGACGAATTGTTCGGGCTTCGTCAGGTCGCGATACCACACGGTCGGCGGCGCCTTGGCTTCATCGCCGACGGCGGCCAGGATTTCGCGAGCGAACTGGTCGTACGGCTTGTCCTGGGCGATCGATTCGCGAATCCAGTTGTGGAACGCGAAGGTGCCGAACGCGCGATTCTGATTTTGCTGATTGCCGCGCTTGACGCGGAGCACGTCGGCCCAGCGGTTCGCGAAGAGGTAGCTGTATTCCGGCGTCTCGACCAGTCGATCGATGAGCTTGTCGCGCTTGTCGGCGGACTTGTCGTTTACAAATTCGGTGACCTGCGCCGGCGTCGGCAGCGTGCCGGTCACGTCGTGATACACGCGGCGAACGAAGATCTCGTCGCTGCACAAATCGGACGGGACGATGCCGAGTTCTTGCCATTTCTTTTGCGTGAAGCGATCGACGACCGTCTTCGGCTCGAAGGTGTAAGCCGGGATTTTCATGCCGAGCGGCACCGTGGCGCGGAAGGTCGCGACCTGGCTGGAGAAGCGGGCCATGACGGCGGCTTCGCCGGACATGTCGAGCGTGCGGATCAGGCCGGTGCCGTCCACCGCGGCGATGTCGGGATCGTTCGTCTCGAACTGGGCTCGCTGGGTGACGTCGGTGACGGTGCCGTCGGAGTAATGAGCGTGGACCGCGAACTGCTGGCGGTTGTTGCGCTGGATGATGCGCTGCTCGGGATAAACGGTGATCTTCTTGACTTCGAGATCCTTGCCGTCCGACCACGGGGCGCCGGAGACGATCCAGCGGCGAATGAGCTTGTACTCATCGGACGTGGTGTCGATGCGTTTGCCGCCGGCGTGGGCCATGCCGCCGGATGCCTTCAAGAGCAAAAGGCTGCTGTCGGGAGCGTACGCCAGGACGCGGCGGCCGCGGTTTTCCTTGACGAGCGTTTGATAATCGAGTTCGGGGACGAAGCCCAACAGCGACAAGGCGAAGCCGTTTTGGCCGCCCGATTTGCCGTGGCAGCCGCCGCCGTTGCAGCCGAGCTTGGAAAAGATCGGCACGATGTGATTGGCGAAGCTGATCGGGATCGCCTGATCCATCGACTCGATCTTGACGTTGACCTTGATCGACTTGTCGCCGTAGCGAGCAGTGATTGTCGTGGTGCCATTGGCGAGCGGCACGACTCGGCCGGCGCTCGAGACGCGGGCGATCTTCGAATCGGCGACTTCGTATTCAACGTCGCCGGTCAAATCCTGGCTGCCGCCAGCGTTGATGACGCCGGTGAGCACAAGCTGGCGGGCGTCGTCTTCGCCGATGAGCTTGATGTCGGCGGGCGCGATTTGCAGTTCCTTGACCTCGGCCGGCGTCGGCAGCTTGATCGCATCGGCATCCGGCTTCTTGGCGGACTTCTCGCCCTGGGCGTGGGCCGTCGCGCCGAGCGCGACCATGAAGCCCAGAGCCAGGAGGTAGGTTAATTTTCTCATAAGGATCATCCCCTAAAGGTGTTCATTTCGGCAGGTGGGATCGCGGGCAGGCACAGATTTCGTAGCCACAAGCTGCCAGCTTGTGAGCTTTTTACACAACGCCTAAAAGCTGGCAGCTTGTGGCTACGGGCTTTCTTTCACGGCTTGAGCCAATTCGACCATCGGCGGCTCGGCTTCCGTTTTTTCTTTTTCCAAAAGCACCAGCGAGAACGAATAACCGCCGCCGCCCTGGTTGGTGCCATTGCCGCCCATCGGCGTCTCGCGAACGGGCTGCCAGCCTTTTTGCAACAGATCCGGCAGGTCGTAGCTCTTGTCGCCGCTGCCCAGGAGCGATTCGAACGGATTGAACGAATCTTCGCGAACCAGGTCGTGGCTCTTGCCGTTGCTGCACACGATGACGTAGCGATAACGCTTCATGCACAACCTGATACAAGAAAGGGATCGGGAACCGAGTCGATTCCTGATCCCTTTCTATTGCCGCGAGCGGCGGTTAGATCAGTTCGCTCACCGGGTTGCGATCCTCGACGATGTGGATCGGACGGCCGGTGCCGTTCAGGAACGTCGTCGCCGGGTCGATGCCGATGGTGCGATACAGCGTGCTGAGCACTTGCGGCACGGTGTAGCGGCGGTCTTGCGGACGTTCGCCACGAGCGGTCGAGGCGCCGATCGCTTGACCCATGCGCATCCCGCCGCCGGCGACGAGCGCCGACATGACCGGCGACCAGTGATCGCGGCCCGCGTTCATGTTGATTCGCGGCGTGCGGCCGAACTCGCCCCACATCACGACGACCGTGTCATTGAGCAAACCACGTTCGCTGAGGTCGTTGATCAACAGCGACAGGCCCTGATCGACCTTCGGCAGCTGACGGCGCATGGCCTGGAAGTTCTGGCCGTGCGTGTCCCAACCGCCGTACGACAGCGTGACGCAGCCGACGCCCGCTTCGACCAAACGGCGAGCGGTGAGGAACTGCTCGACGCCCTGGTAGCGAGTGCGCGAGGCTTGCGGTTCGCGTTGCAGATCGAGCGCTTGACGGACGCCGCCCGACGTGATCATGTCGAACGCGCGGTGCGTGAACGTGTCCATGCCGGCGGCGTTGGCATCGACTTCACGGCTGACGCCGTCGAAGCCTTCCAACATCGAACGACGATCGGACAGACGCTCGGCGTTGACGGCCGGCTGCGGATTGAGGTTCTGGATGCCGGGGCCGCTCGGCGAGAACGGACGATGCGAGATGCCCAAGAAACCGGGCTCGGTGCCGCGCGACATGCCGCGCAGGCTGACGAACGACGGAACCGGCGATTGATTGCTCATGCGGACGCGCGACACGACCGAGCCGAACGACGGATGATTGGCCGTCATGTTGTCACGCTGGCTCTTGCCGGTCATGACGAGGCTGTCGGAGTGTTCGTCCACGGAGACGACCGAACGAATGACGGCGAACTTGTCCCACATGCGCGCTTGCAGCGGGAAGAGTTCGCAGATCTGGACGCCGTTGACATTGGTTTGAATCGGACGGAACTCGCCGCGGAACTCGGACGGAGCGTCCGGCTTGAGATCGTACATATCCATGTGGGTCGGGCCGCCCGGCAGATAGATCATGATCGCCGATTTCGGCCGCGACGGAGCGCCGGGCGCCGGCGTGTTGTTCGCGGAAGCCTTGAGCCGGAGCATGTCGGCCAGCGTGAGGCCGGCGCCGAACGCGCCGATCTTGAGGAAGTTGCGCCGGCTGAGGCCGTCGCAGAAGCCCTGCTTGTTGCCGAGGAACGTCATCATTGCTAGGTACCCCCCTGTCAAGTGTGAAAGTTCTGGCGGGATGTGTAGACGTATCTACACACTGTGCTGTCGATCCTACCCGTAGAATCCGCACTTGGCAATCGAGAAAATGGAATTAATTTTGGAAATGGGTGGAATGAGGTGGAAATTCGGCGGATCGGCAAGATAGGGCGGTTGCATGCAGTATCGGAGCCTGAAGCGTAAGCGAAGATTTGGGCACGGTCGTTTTCGGCAAGTTAGACGTCCGCGACACCAGTCCACGGGGGCAACTTCTCGAATCCGTGGACAATTCCAAATTTGGGCCGAAGCTGAATCCGCAGCCATTCTTTCTTGGACAGCCAGATCTCAAACACGTCGCATCCGGGAAAGTCCAAAACGCGAACATCCTCTACGCCGATTGCCTTCAATTCGTATTGCGGCCAACCAGCTCGAACCACAGCGAATTCAACGTCTTTGTACGAGGGATGAATCTTGAACGTGATGTTGAATCCGTCGGCCTCGAAACTGTAGACCGAATCTACGTAATGCCACGGCTCGCGTTCCGACAGTGAAGGATCGGCGCCGAAGCAAGTGAGAAGGTCGAGCTCGGTTGCCGTAATCGCAATAAGGCACCCCGTGGTTTGAAGCGAAACTCTTCGCTTACGTTTCAGGCTCTGAAATCAACCGCCTATTCCTTCGCGGGCGCAGCAGCTGCAAGTTCCAGCGCCAGCGTTTGAATCGCCTGTGCGGCCGCGTTCAGCTTCTCTTGATTCTTAGCGACATAATCCGTCGGATCACTTTGTTTTCAGGCCGCCACTCGCGCCAACTCAACGTTTTGGTCACACTGGCCCGTCGCAATTCGGGCCTGCGCCGTCCTGCCCATTGTGATTCCTCTGTTAAGTACGTGGGCGTTTCATGAACGCCGTCACCTGACCATAAGCCGGTCCTGCAAGGTCTTGTGGCGTGTCGTGTTCGATGCGTTCGCCCTTACCCATCTTGCTGGTCCATTTGCCGCTGTCGAGTTGCCGCGCGGCGTGCATGTATTCGTGAACATCGGTGTAAATGGCGATCTTCTCGACGCCGTCCTCCAGCGAACCGTCGGCGCACGGCACGAACCCGACCGATTGCATGGCGTCGATAAGCGCCGTGGTAGTGTAGTGGCCGGATGCCGACACGGGCTCCCACGGCGCGCTATCGATGCCGGCAGCCCAGGCGATGCAGTTGTACGTTTCATCAGCCGGGCCAGTGATGCGATAATTGCCAGGATGCAAGTTGGGAAAATCGACGAGCGAAAAAGGCACGTTACCACCTGAATCCTAGCTGGCGGCCCCAGGCGAGCCAGGCGGCTTGCATTCCCTTGATGTCGTAACCGATCCAGCCAGGCGCGACTTCTATGTTGCCCTTGTGTCCTGCGGGAATCGGCGGCTCGGCGCCGGTGATCTGGCGGAGCGCGATGAACCAATGACCGCCGTTTTTCTCAAGGTCGGCCAGGATCAGCGGTATGGCTCTTTCTCCCATCGCGATGATTTCTTGATAGGCGGGATGTTCGGCGTCTTTGCCCATTCTTGAAGAGTGTCGAGTTGCCTGCTTCCACGTCGCGGCCAGTTGCGCAAAACGCTTGGCGAATTCCTCGTCACTTTCTACCGGTTCAATCCGCACCCGCACGCGGCCCGGTGGACACTGGAGCGTCTCTTCAAGCGCAAGCGTGCCGTCAGCGCTGATCGTGCCATAGGTTTCAACAATTGTGCGCACGTTTCGCTCCTAAGGCTCCGAAATCAAACGCCTACTTCTTCGCCGGCGCCGCAGCTGCGAGCTCCAGCGCGAGCATTTGAATCGCCTGGGCCGCCGCGTTCAGCTTCTCTTGATTCTTCGCGACATAATCCGTCGGGCCGCCTTTGACGGCGACGGCGTCCGCGATCAGCGTCGGCTTGACCATGTCGATCGCGTCCCACGGACACCAGCGTTCGCACAGGTCGCAGCCGATGCAGCGGTCGAGGTCGATGTCCACGAAGCTCTGCAACGTCGGCAGATCTTCGCCCGCCACCTTGTAGATGCAATCGACGGGGCACACCTCGATGCACGCTTCGCAGCCGGTGCAATTGTCGGCGTTGACGACGGCGAGCGCTTTCGGCAGTTTCTTGCGAGCTTTTCCGGCGCCTTTGGCCATGATTTTATCTCCTGGCGAGCCACGGGGTTTATCCCCGTGGAACTGAGTCTCAATCCACGGGGATAAACCCCGTGGCTCGCTAGTGCTATTTTATTCCATATCAACGGAAAAAGACAGGCATCAATGCGTCTCGCTGTCGGGCACGATCGGCTTGGTCGCGTCGAACCAGAACCAGCAGACCATCGCGAGGACATAGGCCGAGCCATAGATGGCGATGTTGATCGTCCAGCCCTGACTCTTGGCCGCCTCGAAGGCCTCGGAGCCCCGGGTGAGTTCACCGGTATGCCAGTCGAGGATCACGCCGGTGAGAATCCCCGCGAGCGCGCCGCCGAGATTGCCGATCGTATTCATGCACCCCGCGACAATGCCGGAATAGCGTTTGCCGATGTCAAGGCAACTCGCCCACGCGGAACCCATCGTGAGGTCGTTCCAAAAGGCGGCAAAGGCGATGAGCAGGACGAACGTCCACGGACTCGTCATGAAAAAGATGGCGACAAAATAGCAAGCAGCACACAGGCCGTGACCGATCACGCCGAACAGGCGTCGGCCCCATTTGCGATTGCCGGTCCGCTTGATGAATCCGTCGGTCAGGACTCCGCCGATCAAGCACGAGACGGAGCCGACCAGCAAGGGCAACCCCGCCATCAGTCCGGCGATCCAGAACTGCGCGGTCCATTTCTCCGTGCCCTTTTCGATTCCGAGCGGGTCCTTGAGATAACCGGTGAAGTATGTGATGTTGATGTACCAACCATACGCGGCACAAAAGTACATGGTGCAAAGGAGCCAAAGGTTGGCGCTCTTGAGCAATTTGCCCCAGGGCACGACGAGTTGATCGGTATGTTGCTCGGTGCCGCGCTGGATCAATTCGATCTCCGCGGCATTGACGCCGGCCTTCTCGGCGGGATTGTCGCGATACCACCACCACCACAGGACGCACCAACCGACGCCGAGCGCGCCGAAGATGTAAAAGACATGCCGCCAGTGCTCGTGTTTCGTGCCGTCGGCGCTCACGGTCTCGTACATGAGGGCATAAACGATGAAAGCAGTGATGCCGCCGGCGAAACGGCTCGCCATCCACACCGTTCCCTTCGCGAAGCCGCGCTCCTGGAAGGGGAACCAGTTGTGAAATGCCCTGGCAATGTTGGGATAGGCGCCTGCTTCACCGACGCCGAACAGAAACCGGACTACCAGGAGCAGGGCGAATGCAACCCCCGCGCCCCAGTAATCGGGAAAGATCAAGCCCGTCAGGATCGTAAAGATCGACCACCACAGGACGATGCGGATGAGCGTCATACGGGCGCCGAATTTGTCGCCCAGCCAACCGGTCGGCACCTCGAACACCGCATAGGCGAACGCGAACGCCGTGAACAACCAGCCCTTTTGGCTCTCCGAGAGTCCGAACTCGGCTTGAATATTCGACGCCACGGTCCCGAAGCAAACGCGATCCAGGTAAGTGATCGTCGCCAACGCGCACGCAAACGTCAGCACGCCGTAGCGCACGTTGGTGGGTTTTTCGACGGAGATGCTCATGGCGCCTCGGGTAGAAGGCAGCGGCGTTGGTGGGGCAATCGGATCAATCTAGCGTTCTTGGGTGGGAGGTGCAATTAAAAAGCCGCTTGTCCTTTAGCGCTCGCGTGGCGCCATGCGAGCGCTAAACGACAAGCGGGTCAGGGCTGTTGTGGCAACACGACGATCACGACGCGCTGCGGATCGAGCGGCGACGTGATGATGTTGATGAACACATCGCGATCCCGAATCGGCACCGGATGATCTTTGAGCAACGGGCGTTGCGTGATCGGATCATAGATGGTGTAGAATCGGATGCCCGTGGGAACGTTGGGTTCGAATGCTTTGCCGTTCTTTTTCATCGGCAAAAGTTGGCCGGGCCGCTGCATGCCTTGAACAATCGTATATCCTTTGACAACGACCGCGGTGTGACTTGCGTTATTGAATCCGACCGACACGCCGCCTGGACCAGGCTGGGCATTGCCCTGATCGGCGATGGCAATGAAGAAACAAGTCATTGCTACAAAAGCAGTTATAACTTGTTTCATGGGATTGACCTTGTACGGATGGAGGCTTCTCTATGCGGGAAACGCTTGAACGGGCCGGGCTTGCGCTGAATCCTCACGATTTTCCGCGCCTCGTATCATAACCTAGATTTCCGCGCAACACGAGTGAATTTCCCGTTAGATTGAGCGAATCACTCCTGGCGGCATTATTCCGGACAATCGGCACAAACCGAACGCAACGTGCAACCGTTTTTGCGTTTGTTCATTGCAACCTGCCCAAACATCACTTAACGTGGATGCAGAGCCCACGAGGAAAGCCATGCATTGGCTCGATATTACGATTCTGATTCTGCTCGGCGTCGGCGCGGCCATGGGATTCTGGAGCGGCCTGTTGTGGCAGGTCGCCCGCGTCGTCAGCCTGGCGTTATCGATCTACCTCGCGATTCTCGCGAACACGCCGAGCACCGAATGGCTCAATGAACAATGGAAGGACGTCAATCCGGTCGTCAATCGCGTCGTCGCATTCGTCGCGATCTTTCTCGCCATCTATTTGTTGCTCTACTGGATCACCCATCTCATTCACAAGGCGATCAAGGCGAGCAAACTGGAAACGCTCGATCGGCTGCTCGGCGCTCTGCTTGGCGTTCTAAAGATGTCCGTGATCGCCGCGGGCGTGCTTGGAGTGATGGCGGCGCTCGATCTGCAAATCTTTCGCGAATGGTTCGATCAGGCCACGCTGGCGCCGGGTTTCGCCAAGGGGACGGAAGTCGCCGTCGGCTGGATTCCGCCGGAATTTCGCGAGCAAGCCAATGAGGGCATCCAGCAGGTCCGCGACCAGCTGCAACAGAAGATCACCGACGCGGCCATGGATTCGTTGAAAAAATAATGCGTGCGAGCCACGGAGTTAATCCCCGTGGTATTTGGCCGAATCCCACGGGGATTAACCCCGTGGCTCGCTGAATCAATCCCCCTCATCGCGACTGCGCTTCTCCCAATCCGCCATCTGCTCCACCAGCGGCGCAAACGGCAACGGCGCCCTCGGCACCTGAAACATCGTCTCCGCCAAATTGCCCAGGTCCGATTGCGACGTGTGCACGCGCTCCAGCTCCGCCTGCAAACGCAACAACCACGGCGGCACGTCCAGCCCCACACCGCTCGGCGTCGCGGCGAACGGCTCAAGCTCCTTCTCAAGCGGGCTGAGCGCGCCTTGCCCTGCCGGCGTCTTCGCGTGCTCCAATGCCGGCTCAATCAACGCGCAGAGCCGATCGAGCACCAACGGCCGCACAAAGCGCTCTTCTAGCCGATCGCGGATCGTCGCCAGGCGAATGCCGTGCGTCTTTTCCAGGCGCGTCAATTCCTCGATGTACTTTTCGGCGGAGTCGCGCGTGATCGCTTCGACACGTTCACGCCAAAGCGCCGCCGTCGCGCCGTCGCGGCGTGCGAGCGTTTCATGCACGAGGTTGAGCGGCTTCAAGAGCCAGGCGGCGCGATCGTAGCGCGATTTGAGCCGCAAATAGTCGAACAGTCGATGCAGGTTGTCGCCATAGTCCGATTGCGTCGTCGTGGCGTTGTAATCGCGCAGGTGATCGTAGTTCTCGATCAACGTCTGCAAGATGATTTGCAAGATGCGTTCCGCGTCATTGCGGGAAATGCCGTTGTCGAGCTGTTCGATCAACTGGAGCGGATGAAGCGGATCGGGTTCCGCTTGCAAATCGTTGAGGTACGCGCCGACGCCGCGCAACAGAATGCCGCGCAGGTTCGCCATCGCCAGGAACTTCGCATGAAACAATTCGCGGCCAAAGCGTTTGATGAAATCGACCATCTTGGCCCAGTCGCGTTCTTGCGTGATCAGCTCCAGGGTGGCGACACGCAACGTCTGGCTATGATCGCGCCAGGTGACCGCGAACGGCTCGACGACGGATTCCAGCGCCTCGACCATCCGCGCCGGCCCGACCACTTCGCGTTGACCCGCGTCCACGACGGCATCGACCGCCGCCTGCAAACCCAATTGAAAGAGCCGATCGTATTCCGTGATGCGCGGCCCATTGAGCGTCTGGCCCGCCTCCATCGAACGCGCCAGTCGCAATAGCTGATACGTTTCGCGCAACAGCCCTTGCTTTGGCAGATTGTGCACCAGGCCGCGCAGCATCATTTGCGCGAGGCTTGCCTGCAAAATCAACCGCGGATGCCCGCCGTGCGAGAGCGGCGTATACAGCAGCGGCTCGTCGCGAAAACGCGCCACGAATTCCGGCAGCGCGGCCCGGGCGCCGTCCGCTTCCTGGCGAATCATGGCACGCTCGATGCGAATGACGCTCGGCGCCCACGATTCGCTTTCATCTTCGTTCACGTCAATACTGAGGCCGCGCAGCGCCCCGACCGCGAGTGCATGGTCCAGGCAGGTCGCGATCACCTGATTGAGCAGCCGTTCCTTCGTCGAACGGCGGCGATCGTATTCGACCATCGCCTCATACGTTCCCGGCGGCTTCGGCACTTCATGCTCGTGAATCGCGTCCATCAACCCGCGCAAGCCGCGTTCATTTTCTCTTGCGCGGTCGAGCCAGCCCGCGATGCGTTCCTCGACGTTCGCCGGCGCCTGGTCCGGCGTCGTGCGCAAACAGCGAGCCGCGATGTTCCAGAGCCGGGCCAGCGTGGACAGAAATTGCAGCCGCTTTTCGAGCCAATCCGCTTCGTGCAGGAGATCGAAGTCGTCCATTGGCGCCGCGTCCATGATCGCGCCGTCCACGTCGTCATCGGTCGTGTCCTGATAAACCATTTCATCGTAGGCGGCGCTGTAGATCGAGTCTTCGTCATCCTCCTCCTCGTCCTCGTCCTCTTCCTCGTCGTATTCGCCGTCGGAGTCGAGCGGATCGAGCACCGGAACGTGCCAGTAATCCTCGGCGTTGGCTTCGAGGTAGTCGAAGAACTTGACGACGAGGTCCAGCAATCCTCCGTTCGCCGACTCTCCCCTCGCCCCTTGGGGGAGAGGGGTTGGGGGTGAGGGGTTCGCCGCCAAACCGATGCCGAGCATCCACCTTAGCGCCAGCGCGTGAAATGAATGTTCGCCGTCCACGAGCGGCACATCCTCGGCCAGACTGAGCCACGTCATCATCAGCGACGCCGCCGCGCGGAAATCGTGCTTGTGCAAGAGCGCATCGACGACGAGCGCAAACGCCTTGGCCGTACGAAAGCCGTCGAGCTGTTCGCGCCAGAATCCCAGGTCCGCCGCGCCCTGTCCGCGCTGCCGCCAGCGCGTCAACGATTTCGCGACGTGCTCGGCCGATTGCGTCGCCTCGGCGCCGTGGACGTGATCGAATTCGGACACACTTAACGTAGCGAAGCGGTCCCACCACTCCGCGAGGCGGCGCATCTCCTTGGCGAGGTCCTTGTCCGGCTTGAACGTCCCGGCGGCGGCGCCTTCGCTAAGAAGTTTGCCGTAGACGTTGAAAAGCTGATCGACAATATGAATCAGATCGTCAATGCGCGTGTCGCGCACGGCGTCTTCGAGGGCGTGGAAACGCGGATACTGCCCGCCGAAGCCGAGAATGTTCCATGGGTCTACCAACGCGCCGCAATCGATGCCGCGTTTGAGCAGATCTTCGATGGCGGCGAGGTTCCGGGCCGCGTCGTCGAGTCGGCCTTGCTCGATGCCGATCTTGCCGCCGGTGAGGAGGATTTGCATTTCCGTCAACAAGCGCACGGACGCGACCGGGATGCGTTCCACCTGACGCCGGGCGGCTGACGCGTAGCCGATCTGGGCGAAGAGCAGCGCGAGCTGGCGTTGTTGAAGCTGCAGCGCGCGTTGCCGGGCGAGGAAGCGATTGAGTTCTTGACGCACGCCGCCGAACGGCTGCTTGAGGAGCTTGGCTTCCTTGTTGAGCCGCGTTCCGTGTGGTCCCTGAATGGTGGGCAACAGGTGCGCATAGAACGCTTCGCGATAGCGGGCGATGATCGGCACGAGCGTGGACAGCGTGACGCTGGAATCATGCGTCTCCGGCCCCGAGCCGCACACGCCTGACGCCATCAAAAGCGTTCCCGCGAGCACGGCGGCCGACTCAAATAGATATTCGTCGCGCTTGGCGGCCGGCGCGTCGTGGGCGCGCTGCCACAGTCCGTCAATCAACAATTGCCGAATGACGAAGCGGCGATAGTGCCCTTGCGAATCGATGAGATGCGGGTCCCATTCGCCGAAGCAATAGTTGGGGCGCTTGTCGGCCGGGTGATTGAAATCGTAGGCACGCGGGTCGATGGCCAGTTCATCGAGCAGCTTGAGTTCGAAATGGGCCTCGAAGCAAATCGACTCGGGCGCCTTCTCGAGAATCTGAAAAGCAATCTCGACGAGTTCGCGATACTTGCCATGGCTGGCGCCGACGCCGCGCAGGAAGATCGGGATCGGCCGCAGCCGTTCGTGCGCGTAGATTTCGCCCTTGCGCTGGTTTTCCAGGACAGCGACGGGGCGATGGCCGACGTAATCGTTGAGCGTCTTGAGCGCGGCGGGAACGATTCGCGCGGTCTCGTCCCATGGGCCGCGCTGCGCGAGCACTGCCTCCAGCACGCGGACGAGGAAATACGGCTGCCACAAATAGGCATCCGGCTGATGGGCCAAAAGGTCGCGATGATGCGAGCGATACATCGGCAGGACGCCTTCGAATGCCAGGCGAATGACGGCATCCGCTTGAGATTTGTCGGCGAAGGCAGCGCTGCCGCTAGCTTGCAATGTTTGCAGACGCGATTGCAATACGCTCGGCAATTCGCGCCACGGCTCGGCGCTGCCGTTCTCGATCAGGAAGTCATACGCGTCGTGAAATTGCTTTTGGAAGCGCGGATCGGGTTTGCCTTCGGAGAAGTTGAGATAGCCCAGGAGTGCAGGCAACGCGACGGCTTGATCGATGGCGCTGGAGCGTTCGTCCTGAGTCATGGGTCTTCTCGTCATTTTCCGGTTGCAAGCCGTCCGTGAATCATGTCCACTATTCTATCAGATCGCTTGCGGTTTCGCGCGCCGGACGCCGCACGCGAAACCGCAAGCGAAGGAGAATGTTCATGAAATGCACTCGTCTGGTTATCGCTGCATTCGTTTTTGCAATATTGCAGTCCGGCTTGGGCGCCCAGCCGACGCCCGCGAAAATCCCCATCCTCTTCGATTTCGACATCGGCGAAGACATCGACGACACCTTCGCGCTCGCCACGATTTTAGCGAGCCCGGAACTCGACCTGTGCGGCGTCACCACCGTCGGCGAGGACGCGCACAAGCGCGCCCAGATGGCGTCGCGATTCCTCACCGCGGTCGGGCATGGCAAGAAAGACTTCGTCGCCGCCGGATTGCCGGAGAAGACGACCAAGCCGCTCGCCTACTGGCAAGTGCAGTACGGCAATCACGCCTCGGTCTACTTCCGCGATCCGAAGCCGGCGAAGGAGCGAGCGCCCGAGTTTCTCTACAAGCACCTCAAGGCGAACCCCGGCGAGTTGACCATTGTGGCGGTCGGCCCGCTCACCAATGTCGCGAAGCTGCTGACCGATTATCCCGACTCGAAGCCGATGATCAAGCGGCTCGTCATCATGGGCGGCTCCGTCTATCGCGGCTACAACGACGGCTCGAAGCCGCAAGCCGAGTACAACATCGCCGCCGACGCGAAGGCGGCCCAGACGGTGTTTCGCTCCGGCATCCCGCTCGTCGTCGCCCCGCTCGACGCCACCGCGATGGTCAAGCTCGATGCCGCACGTCAGAAAAAGCTCTTCGACCGCGGCTCGTTGCTGACGCTCTCGGTGCAGGCGCTCGTGCAGCTCTGGATGGAAAAGAACGATCCGATCCTGTACGATCCCGTCGCGGTCACGCTGGTGCAGACGGAGAAGTTTTGCAAGATGGAAAATCTGGCGCTCGACGTCGATGATAAGGGGTTCACCAAAATCGTCGAAGCCGGCAAGCCGAATGCCCGTGTCGCCACGGCGGTGAAGACCGACGAATTCCTCGATTGGCTCGTCGATCGCCTCGTCAACGCGCAGCCATCGAGCTGGCCGACGATGCGCGTCGTGAACAAATCGGAACTGGTCCCGCGCATCGATCGCATGCCGGGCGCGGTGCATGTTTTTGAAGACTTCGAAACCGACATCGAAAAACGCTGGTGGCTGTCAGGACGTTTGGAGACGGCGAACGTGCCGGCCGATAGCAAGCGTGCAATTCGCGGCGTGCTGACGCAAGATTTCGACGATCGGCAGGGTGAGACGAAGACGCTTTACAATGCGGTCGTATTCAACCCCGTGCCCGGTCCGCCGATGGGCAAGAAAACGCACCTCAGCTTTCGCTACTTCCTCAAAGGCACGGATACGCTGCGCGTCCAGCTTTACAGCCTGTCGAACGGCTATCACCGCTGCCTGATGCTCACCGGGCTGCCGCAGGGCAAATGGACGGATGGTAACGTGGACATGACGCAGATGCGCAAACCCGACGGCACGGGCGGCCCGTTGTTCGAGAATGAACGCATCGACGACATTCAGTTCTACGCCGACCCGCGCGCCGAGTTGCTGATCGACGACATCGTGCTTTACGATGCCGCCGACGAAAAGGAAACGCGGCCATTCCCGAAGCGATTCCTCTTCACCGGCTGGTTCGACTCCGGCAAGCAAGGCAAGGAATGGCCCGGCTTTTTCGAGATCGATCAAAAGAAAGGCTTCTTCTGGCACGCTGCCAAATCCGTGCCGCATCCGGATAACAAGGAACTCGCGTGGATCAAGATCGCGTTTCGCGGCGGCCGACCGGCGGGAGATGCGACGCATATGAGATTCCATTACAAATCGGAAGGCGCAGACCGGATTGAAATTACCTTCGATTCGGAGAAGGACCGCATTACCATTGGCATGCTCGTGCCTAAAGAACAAGAAGGGCAATGGACGTTAGCGAATTTGGATATCGACTCGATGATCGCCGCTGGAAGACTCGTCCCCAAGGGAGAACTCATTCACAACGTGAGTTTTGCCATTCCCAGTACCGCGCGGCTCTGGATCGACGATTTGCTCCTTTATGAGCCGTCGGCCAAGGACAAAAAAAAGTAGGGTGTTTCAGCACCAAAGGTGCGCAATGTTAAAGCCCAGGGCAACGCCCTGGGAACGATTCGAGCATCAATTCAAAGCCCCGAATGGGGCGAAATAATAGAAGCCGCGCCAATTCCGCCCCGTTGGGGCTTTGACGTTGGGTGGTGATCGCCGATCCCAGGGCGTTGCCCTGGGCTTTGACATTGCGCACCTTTGGTGCGTCAAATGCCATGCAAACCGTTTCGTCAAATAAATAAACCGGCATCTGTCACACCCTCCGTACAAGAAGGCGAAGTTCGAAACCACAACGCCTACTTAAACGGAGAATACCATGTTCAAGTCCAACAAAACCCGCGTCGCCCCGAAAGCTCACCTGCAAGTCGAAACCCTCGAAGATCGCCAGATGATGTCCTGCACCTCCTTCATCAGCGGCGGACATCTCATCATCAACGGCGATGCCGCCAATAACAAAGTCACCGTCAACGACTTCGGCCCCAGCCTCGTCAAGGTCAATTGCGACGGCCAGGACAAGTACTTCGCCAAGTCGGCCATCACTTACAAAGACGTGATTTTCCACGGCTACAACGGCGACGACACGTTCCACAACGCCACCGCGCTTCGCACCGTCGCGTTCGGCGACAACGGCAACGACATCATCAAAGGCGGCTTGGCCAACGACCTCCTCGTCGGCGGCGCCGGCAACGATCGGCTCTCCGGCGGCGCCGGCGTCGATACGCTGCACGGCCAGGCAGGCAACGATTACCTCGACGGCGGCTACGGCAACGCCGACGTCCTCTGGGGCGGCCTCGGCGCCGACACGTTCCGCGAAGATCCCATGTGGGTCTCCGGCGTCAATGGCTGGACCATGATCAATCGCGATCTGCCCAAGGACTTCAGCGCCGTGCAGCTCGACACGATCGATCCGTTCCTCCAGGTCGCTCCCAGCATCTTGACAAGCACGATCTCGTAGTC
>DAIOGM010000140.1:12540-15729 GCA_036745215.1 Gemmataceae bacterium | reverse complement strand
TTGGGCGCCGTATACGACCGACTGGGACCACTGACCGATGCCGGCCTTAAGCCGAACGCGAAGTCGCTGCAGGTTTTGCTCGATGCCAAAGCGCATGTTCTCTGTCCGACGTACGGCCCCGCGTTAACCAAGGATGTTCAAACGTCGCTGAAGAAAACGCTCGCCGCGGTCGAAGAGATCGGCTTCCTCAAGAGCTTCGAACGCTTCACCAAGGAACGTCTCGGCAATGCGCCGCAGTACCGCTTCCTCGCCAAGGAGCAGGCGCAATCGAACGGCTCCAAGCCGTGGACGCAGGTCTCCAAGAACATCTGGCTCACCGGCAACACGTACGTGCTCACCTCGAAGGACAACGCGTGCTTGATGATTGATCCCTGGGACAAGCGCAGCGCCGATCAGTTTGCGAAGTTGCAGACCGATCAAAAGCTGGGAGCGCTCGAAGTCGTGATGTTCAGCCACGCGCATTACGACCATTACGATGGCATCTATTATTTGCCGGATCGCAACAAGTTGCAGGTGTGGGCGCTCGACGCCGTCGCGAAGCCGATTGCGGAGCCGTTCTTGCTGCGAGCGCCGTTTCTCGACGCACGGCCCGTGAAGTTTGACAAGACTCCAAAGGAAGGCGACACGCTGACGTGGCGCGAGTATCGCTTTCGCTTCACGCATTTGCCCGGGCAGAGCGAGTTCACGATGGGCGTCGAAGCGTTGATTGACGGCAAGCGTTGCTACTTCACCGCGGACAACTTCTTTCATCAAGACATGTTCAGCGGCTCCGGCGGCTGGATGGGCATGAATCGCAGCTTCCCGCCGCTTTACGCAGCAAGCGCCAAGAAAGTGCTCGACGCGGCGCCGGAGTGGGTCATGGCCGAGCATGGCGGGCCGTTCGAGTTTGACGCCGAGGATTTTCGCCGCCGCGTCGAGTGGGGCAAACTCAGCGCCAAGGCGGCGGACGTTTTGTGCATGAGCGGCAATCATCAGCACGATTGGAACCCGCATCGCGTTCACGTGGAGCCACTCGTGCACAAGGCGAAAGCGGGCGAGAACGTGAAGGCGACGCTGGTTGTCACGAATTTGCTGGCCGTGAAGCAGAAGTTGAGCGTGATGCTCGAAGGCCGCGGTTTGACGAAGGATCAGACGTGGGAACTCGATGTGGCGACGGGGACGTTGCGGCGCGATATTACTGTTCCATTGGGTGAACGAATTGCCGCGGGGCGGCATGTGTTGGTGTTGCGGACGGTGCAGGGGGAGCAACTGGAGTCGAGCGATGCGTTTGTGGTGGTGGATGTGGAGCGTTGATTGGACGCGGTGCGCGAAACCGCAAGCGAACTTTGCAACCAACCTGTACGCGATTCACTGCCTGAATTACAATTGTCGGCCATGAACGATGTTCACGTCACTAACGACTTGCCTCTCTGCGCCAGGATCGCCCGTCTCGTGCAGGAACGCGGCTGGAATCAGGAACAATTCGCGCGCTATGCCGACCTCAATCGGCTGACCGTTCGCAGCATCTTCATGGAGCCCGATCGCAAACTGCACAACGCGACGGTGCAAGCCTGCGCCAGGGCACTCGGCGTCAGCGTCAGCGATCTCTTGACGCAGCCGCTGGAAAAGCTGCTGCCGAAGATGCGTGTGCCGATTGCGACGACGGAGAGCTTACGCATTCTTTACGAGCACGCGTCGCAGCCGGAATTGCTCGAGTGGATCAAGAACAACTCGGCGCAAGCCGCCGAGCTGACGCCGATGGAGATCGATGAGCTCTTGTCGCTACAAGGAACGGGTGGGCCGCTGACGACGCAGGGAGTGGAGCATCACGTCAAGGAAATCGAACGGCGTCGGAAAATACTCGAAGAGGCGGCGGTGATCGCGGGGACGGAGTATGTCGATTTGCTTGAACAATTTGTACGCGTGTTATACGAGAGGATTCAGCCGTATCGGGAAAAGAGTGAAAATTAGCTGCTCGTCGTTTAGCGTTCGCGCTGAAGTTTCGGCGACATGACGCCGATTCTTCAACGCGAACGCTAAACGTAAACAAGGTTGATCACGGCGCGTTCGGCCGTTCCTTTTCCAGCGGCGTTACCCACAAGTACACACGATGCTCGCGAACGCTGTCGCCGGTCGTCGGCCGAAAGCTGATCTCGCGCTTCGGCCGCACGCCTTCCATGTTGAAATCGTGCGACACGATCCGGCAGCCCGGCTTCAGCTTATCGAGCTGCGGGATCAACTTCACATTCAAGCGCGGCAACAAATAAAGCGTGATCACGTCGGCCTTCGACAAGTCCAGTTCGAAGATGTCTTGTTGTTTGATGGTCACTAGATTTTCGACGCGGTTCTTCTTGACGTTATCGAGCGATTCCTCGACGCGCTTCGGGTTGATATCGAAACCCCAGGAGCGGATGCCGAATTTCTTGGACGCCATGACGGGAATGCGGCCGTCGCCGCAGCCGAGATCGTAGACGACTTCGCCGGGCCGAATGTCGGCGAGTTCGAACATTTTTTCGACGACTTCGTACGGCGTCGGCACATAGATGACATCGGGTTCCCGCGCCGGCTTCGGCTGGCCGTAGCTCGGCGCCGAAATCAACACGAGCGACAATGCGAACAGCGAGATCATTGCGGCGAAAAATGCGCGTTTCATGATTCGTCTCCATTACGGGCGGATCAAGCGGGGCGAAAGCGATCGTCTCCAGGCGAAATCGGCGCGTCTGCGTCGGGCGTCGGCGCGGGTTCCTCTTGCGTCGGCCCTTTGCCCGATAACCAGTATAGCGGCAGGCCCAAAAAAAGCGGCACGAAACCGAGCAGCGAAATCCAGCCGGCATAGCTGATTGCCGACCAGAAGCCGAACATGCACATGCCGCAGAAAATGATCGGCAAGACCGGATACCACGGCGCCTTGAGCATGAAGGGGCGAGCGATATTCGGATCGCGTGCCCGCAGGGCAAACATCGAGAAGCCGGTCATGAGGAAGAAGATCCAGAAGACCGGCGCGCCGCCCGCGTAAAGCGTATTGAAACCGCCGAAATATTGGCCCCAAGGTATCGGTCGAATGCCGACGGCTTGGACCGCTTCGTTGATGCCGTTGCGCCCGGTTTCTGTGCCGACGGCCAGGATCATCGAAATGCTGACAACCGCCTGGGCCAAAAGTGAGAATATCGGCGCTTTTAGCGTGGCGTTCCAGTAACCCAAAAGGGCAAA
>DAIOGM010000140.1:0-12530 GCA_036745215.1 Gemmataceae bacterium | reverse complement strand
ACGCGGTGCTCTTTGCCAAGGGAAAGATAGACACGCGAGCCGGTGAAGATGAGGCCGTTCATGGCGCCCAAGGCCGAGATCATCACGAGAATCGCGATCAGTTTGCCGCCAGTCCAGCCAAACGCATTGTTCATGACATCGGCGGCGATGGTCGGGCGATACTTGGTGGCGTCTTCGAAGCCGAGGCCGACAATGTAAGCAAAATTCACTAACAGATAAATCGCGGTGATCCCCAGCGTTCCCAGCAAGAGCGCCTTGGGAATGTTGCGCCGATCGCGCAAGTCGGCGGCGACAAACGCGGCGTCGTTCCAGCCGCCGTATGCGTAAAGCACCAGGATGATCGCCAGCGGAATGCCCGGAGCGCCCTCCGCGACCGTGTGATTGCCGGTTGAGAATGGGCTGGCGGCCGGCGCCCAAAATGCGGCCACGACGATGAGCAGCAGGCCGACCAATTTCAGGACGACCATTGCATTCTGCACCCATTTGCCCAGGACGACGCCGAAGAAATTCATGATCGTCAAGGCCGCGACGGCGGAGACGCCGGCCTGGACCGCGAACAGATCGCGCTCCGCGTCGCCGTCAATGCCGATGAGCCCCGCGCAGTATTTGCCGAATACGAACGCCATCGCGCCGGTGCTCGTGGACAGGACGACCGCGAGCTGTCCCCAGCCGAACAGAAAACCCATCGGGCGATCGAATGCGCGCGTCAAATAGACATAATCGCCGCCGTAGCGCGGATAGGTGGTCGCCAGCTCGGCGTAACACAGCGCGCCGACAAAAGAAAGGATGCCGCAGAAGAGCCAAACGCCCAGGCCGACCCACGCATTGGCGACGTTGCCAAAGATCGTTGGGGGCGTCTCGAATATGCTGGCCCCGATGACGATGCCGACGATGATGCTGACCGTGTCCCACAAGCTCAACTGGCCATGCGCGGGGCCGCTCGCCCCTGGCGTTGGTTCGCTCATTGCAAAGGTGCTCCCGACAAAAAAGTCTGCGCTGTCGCAGTGGTTCTTTTTAAGGGAGCGCGGCGGCGTTTGCCAATCAAATCGTTGGGAATTGGCGGAATTAACGTGCTTCGTTCACGACGGCGAACTCTGGCCTTCAGCGCGTTGCGGCTCCGGTGAGGCGTGGGGCGAGCCATTCTTACCATTGGGCGGTGGGCTTGTTGCCATTGAGACAATGGACGCGGGCGTGCCGTCGGGCTGTGCAGGTTGAGCCGGGATGTTCTCGTTCGTACTCATCAGATTCGCCCAGGGCCGCCATTCCGGCACGTTGTTCAAGATTGCCTTGACGCCCGCCATGATCGGCATCGCCAGGAACAGGCCCGTCGGGCCCCAAACGGCGTCCCAGAACAAGCAGGCCACCATCACGGTCGTCGCGTTCAGGTCCATGTTGCGGCCCATCACGAGCGGCACAATCAAGTAACCTTCGATGACGATCACCACCCAGAAAATGACCGTGATCACGACGGCGGTCACGGGGTCGTTGAAGATGAAGGCATCAAGAAACGGCGGCACACTGGCGAGCACCGGCCCGAGGTAGGGGATGTAATTAAGGATCGCAAGGAGGATCGCCCACGTCCACGCCTGGCTCAATCCAGAGACCTGGTAGACGCTTCCCATGACGACGGCAAGCGTCAGATTGATGATGGTGCGCCAGACGAGATAGTTGCGCACCTGATTCGCCATTTCGATCAACACGTCGCGCGCTTTCCCCTGGACTTCCTCGCTCGGACCAACAATGGCGGCCGCGCGGCGTGCCAGCATACCTCCTTCCAGGAGCACGAAGAACGTGATGAACAAAATGATGATTGCTTCCGCCGACCAGAAAGACGTATAACTCAGGGCGCGAGTGAGGAGGCTCGGTGTGATTTCTCGTAAGTATTTGACGACGCCAATTTCGTCGACCGATTTTGGATTCGGCGGCAGGAGTTCCTCGTCGAGATCGCCGAACGCAATGTTTTGGAGCTTCTGGCGAAATTCTTTGTATCGATCGAGGACGACTCGTTCATTCGACAACTGATTCACCAGTCGAAGCAGGGACGCTGAAAAAACGGCGCCGACCAGGACGTTGGCAATCACCAGTCCTATGACCACGGTGACGCAAGCCAGTCCCCAGCGAATGCGAAGACGGTTGTGCAGCCAAACCGCCGCCGGCCCAAGCATGGTGGCCAACAAGAGCGCGATCAGCAATGGTACGATGACTTCTTTTCCGAAGTGCAAGGTAAGAACGCCGGCCAACAAAAGCGCGATATGCAGGCCGATTCGGCCGGCGGTGTTCAACGTAAACATGTATGTTCTCCGCGGCTCATGTTCGAGCCGTCGGGATTACTGCGAATTCGCTTCCAATACTCAACGATTGCATCGTACCACGCGAGCGTTAAACCCAGAAGACCTAACCATGCTGTAGTATCGCTGCTCGCAACGTGTTGTGCAACAGCATTGTGATCGTCATCGGTCCGATGCCGCCCGGGACCGGCGTGATCGCAGATGCAATATCCTTAACTTCGGCAAAATCCACATCGCCGACCAGCTTGCCCTCGGCCGTACGATTGATGCCGACGTCCACGACCACCGCGCCCGGTCGGATCATGTCCTTCTTCAAGAACCGCGCCTGCCCGATCGCCACGACGACGATGTCCGCCTGTTTCGTCATCGCCGCAATGTCGCGGCTCTTGCTGTGGCAAACCGTGACCGTCGCGTTGGCGCCATCCGCTTTTTGCATCAACATCAATGCGAGTGGCTTGCCGACGATGTTCGAACGGCCGACGATCACGACGTGCTGGCCATCGATGCGAATGTTGTTGCGAACGAGAATCTGCTGCACGCCCGACGGCGTGCACGGCAAGAAACGCGGATAGCCGGCCGTCAAGAGGCCGAGGCTTTCGGGGCCGAAGCCGTCCACATCTTTCATTGGCGAGACGGCGTCAATGATCACGCTCTCGTCGATGCCCTTTGGCAACGGCAATTGGACGAGAATGCCGCTGATGGCCGGGTCGGTGTTGAGCTGAGTGATGAGATGAAGCAATTCGTCCTGGGTCGTCGTCGCCGGTAGTTGATGCAGCCAGCTTTCGATGCCGACGGCTTCGCATGCTTTGCGTTTGTTTTTGACGTAAATTTGGCTCGCGGGATTGTCGCCGACGAGCACCGCGGCGAGGCCGGGCCGCACGCGTTTGTGAGCGACGAAGTCCGCGACCTGGGCGGCGATCTCCGCTTGCATGGTCTGCGCCAGTTTTTTGCCGTCGAGAATGAGCGCCATGAATGAAGTCACCAAGCCCCAGGATGAGCGCAGCGATTCCTGGGGGTTGCACCCGGAACAATTCCGAACAACCGCGGACGACCCCCGCGAATCGCTGCGCTCATCACGGGGCTTGACAGCGTCAAAGTCTTTTTATCAGCTCCGGCAATGTCGCACCGGAAGGACCGAGCAGCACCACGTCGGCCCGGTCGCTGGCAGCCGAACGCTCCAGATTCACTTCGATGACTTTGGCGCCGCCGTTTTTCGCGGCCTCGATGAGCCACGCGGCCGGAAAAACGACGGCACTGGTGCCGACAACCAGGAAGCAATGGCACTGGTACGCCGCTTCGACGGCGGGCCGCCAAACGTCTTTGGGCAACTCCTCTTCAAACCAGACGACATCGGGCCTGAGCAAACCATCGCATTTGTCGCAGCGCGGCAAGTCGGGAAGCGCCTCGGTTCCTCGCTCCGTAATCCGCGTGCAGCGCGTGCAGCGAACACGCCGCAATGCGCCGTGAATTTCCAGGACGTTCTTGCTGCCGGCCGCGTAATGCAAGCTGTCAACGTTCTGCGTGATGAGCGTGAATTGATCGCCGAGACGCTTCTCAATGTCAACGAGCGCATCATGCCCCGGGTTCGGCTTCACCGTTGCCAGGTTCGCGCGGCGCAGATTGTAGAAGCGCCACACGAGCGTCGGATCGCGCTGGAAGGCGCGCGGCGTCGCCACCTCTTCGACGCGATGCCCCTCCCACAGGCCGCCGGCGCCGCGGAACGTCGCCAGCCCGCTCTCCGCGGAGATGCCGGCGCCCGTGAGCACGGCGACGCGCTTCGCCGCACGCAATATCGCGGCGGCTTTCGTCAACGAGGCGTCAAGCGATTCTGGTTCGACCGGGTGATGCATGGCGGCAAACTCCCCTGGGTCACGAATGATCTCGAAAGCCCGTATCCGGCGGCGCGTCATCGGATCGGCGTTTGGAACCGTAGCCATCGTCGCGATTGGGTTCACGTGGCTCGCGATGGTAGTCATCATCGTCGGAAAGCGCCGGAGCATATTGACCCGCGAACGCCATGCGTGCCGATTTGACGCTGATCAAGATCATGATTGGCAGGCAAAAGACGAACGGAATGCCGATGGCAATGCAAAGGCCCGCGGCCATCGAGCCTTTCATGAGCGCGTTGATGTCGAACGGCGCGGGCCCCTGCGCTTGCATGTGCTGGGCGATGGCGCGCTCCTGAATCGGAAAGAGGTAAACGACGTTGTACACGGCGCCGGCCGCCGTCACCAATACGACGCCCAGGCAAATCAAGTAGGTCCCGAAACGTGCGATCTGATTGAGCCAAAGGATGCCCAGGCCGCACGCGAAAAACGAGATCGCAAAGAGGAAGTTGAAGCCGACGCTGCCGATCTGGATGATTTGATGGCCCGGCGCCTCCTTGTCCATCATCGCTTCTAAACCCATCGGATCGCCCGGGTCCTTGACGACCAATCCGAGTCCGCTGCACAAGACGCACATCAGGAGCAGGCCGCCGTAGATGAACATGATGATCGCGGCGCCGATGATGGCGCCGGGCGTGCGTGGGGATTGCGACATCGGCAAGGCTCCTCAAGGATGGGAAGGCAATACGATCAAGACCGCTCCGCGAAGCCCGTGTCCGGCGGCCCTTTCGGCGGCGGCTTGCCGAAGCCATCGTCGTCTTCGTCGTAGTCTAGATACTTGCGACGCTGCGTCTGGGGCGGCGGTTCGATGTAGTCGCCCGCCAACGCGGCGCGGGCCGTCTTCGAGTTGATCAAGTAGAGCAGGAGTCCGGAGGCGCCGAGCGTCAGCACAATGGAAAAAGCGACGTTGCCCCACATCGATGTGCTCATCAGATTGGCCATGTTGATCGGCGCCGGCGCGTTGCCGAATTGCTGGGCCATGACCCGGTCGGTCACGGGGATGACGAAAAAAATCGCATAAATGTTGTGCCCCATGGTGACGAAAACATCCGCGGCAATCCCGACATGGGCGGCGACGCGCGCCGTCGGCATGAGCTGCAACAGGCCGATGCCGCACACGATCATGACGACGCCGATCAGGACCGTGATGCAGAGCGTGGTGACTTCGATTACCAGGTAGCCGGGCAATTCCTTGCCGATGCGATCGTTGATGTTATTGGGATCGTCGATCGACATGAACGCGCCGCTGCACATCGAGCAGAACAGGGCCTGGGCGCCATAGACCATCATGATGACGCTCGCCGCCATGACGGCGCCGGGGACGCGCGGCGTGTGAATCATCGGCGGCCTCCTACGATCGTTCCTGGATGCCCGTGCTCGGCGGCGAATAGCCTTCCTCATCATCATAGCCGACATATTGCGATGGCGGCTTTTGCGGCGGTTCTTCCGGCGGCGTTTCGACGATGCCGGCGAAGGCGGCTTTGGTCCTGGCAGTGCTCAGAAGGATGATGATCAATGCCGCGGCGAAAATCTCGACGAAGACTTTGAAAGCTAACACCGCATAAACCCCATACGATGCGATATTCATCACGATGCGTGCTGCCTCTGCTTGTTGAGGATCAGCTTGTTGCATGTCCACGGCTTGACGTTCGAAATAGCGAATCTCGATAGGAAGAACGACGACCGTCGCGAAGGCGTCGTATCCAAGAACGTAAATCAGCCGAACGAGAATTAACCCAATCGTGAACCGCCGGGCGAAGGGTTTGAGCCGCAGCACGTTCAATCCACAGATGAGCTGCGTGATGCCAAAGATGAAGTCCAGAACGGCAATGCCGAGTGAAATGGGGACGTATCCGGGGATCTCGGTGGCGATGAAACGCAGCATTGCACCAATGTCGCCCGGTTGAATCTTCGCATTTGCGTCGGCGGCGTCGGCGCTGGCGGCTACAATAGCGGCGCCAACACCTGAACTCAACGCATTGAGCGTGTAAAGCGTCCCGAATAAAAAAAGCACGATCGCGACGAACATGACCGTGCCGGGCCGATTGACTGCCTGGGGCATGAAAGTCTCTCCACAAGTTTGCAGAGAGATTACGGGAAACTGCACCCCTTTCAAGCGGAAACGGTCTGATCCCAGACGAGCACCAACGGTGCGGAAATGTTAAAGCCCAGGGCAACGCCCTGGGAACACGCGTTGCGAAGTGCGAAGCCCCAACGGGGCGTGATTGTCCGCATCAAAAGGCGTTATGCCGCCCCGTTGGGGCTTGGCATTGGATTTTCGAATCGTCCCAGGGCGATGCCCTGGGCTTTAACATTTTCGCACCTTTGGTGCTCCGTCTGTTTCGGAAAAAAAAGCGCTAGCGACGGTGTTTTCGCTCCGTCGTTCGCGCGTCCGGCTAACCGATCCCAACCATTTACTTCTTGTCCGTCACCGGCGGCAACGGGTCCGGCGTCGGTCCCGTGAACGGCGCCGCGGACGTGGACGGCACGCACGGATCATTGCAGATCGGCACGCAAATCGGCACCCGGCGGCACACCTTCGTCGTCTCGCAATATTGCTCCATGCGGCAAGTCGTGTGCGGCACGCATTTCACGTGCTCCTTCGCCACCATGCGGCACGTCGTGTACGGCACCATGCACACCTTCTCCTGCGTCTCGATGCGGCAACGCTTGCAATCGATGATCTTCGTCTTCCATTCCGTCTCGATCCGGCACGTCGTATACGGGATGCGGCAAACCTTTTCCTCCGGCACCATGATGCAACGCGTCTTCTTGATCATCTTGCATTGCTGCTCGGCGATCACCTTGCACACCGTATACGGCACGCGGCAAACCTTCTCCTCCGGCACCACGTAGCAGCGGCGCTGCGTCACCATCTTGCAATGCTCTTGCGGAATCATCTGGCACGTCGTGTACGGAATACGGCAAACCTTTTCCTCCGGCACCTGGATGATGCGCTTGCAGGTGACCATCTTGCAATGCTCTTGCGGAATGAGCCGGCACGTCGTGTACGGCACGCGGCAAACCTTCTCCTCCGGCACCATCACGCACTTCTTGCAATTGACCATCTTGCAATGCTCGTCCGTGACCATCTTGCACGTCGTCCAGCATTGCTTGTGCGTACGTTGCTCGGGGACCATGATGCACTTCTCGCAAGTGATCATCTTGCAATGCTCTTGCGGAATCATCTTGCACGTCGTGTAGCAGCACTTGCGCGTCGAATGCACCGGCACGACCTTGCAAACGTTGTACTTCACGACCTCGCAATGCTCTTTCGGCACCATCTTGCAGCACTTGACTGTCCGCGTCTCTTCACGCGGGCAGAAAACCTTCTTGCAAGTCCAACGGCCCGGCAATTGTTCCTGGCACGTCACCACCGGACCGGGGCAATAGCGGCACGAGCAGGTGCATTCATCGAACACCCAGCGGCCCGGCTCGCGATGCGTGCGGTTGATGATCTTGCCGGGGATGTAGACTTCTTCCGTCTTCCATTCGCCGCACTGTACCTTGATCTCTTGCTCGAACATCACCGGCTCGCAGCGGATCGTCTTGACGACCTTCTCACGCGGCTCCAGCTCGGTCCGGTACGTCGTCACCGGTACATCGACTTCGTGCTTCGTGTACTCCGGACGATACGTCGTCCACTTCACCGGCATCTGGTAGCACTCGATCTTCTTGTGATAGATCGTGTACGGCACATCGCGTTCGTGCTTCTCGTACACCGGCCGTTGCGTGTAGTACTTCACCGGAACCTGGTAATCGTGCCACGTCGGCTTGTGAACGACATAGCGATGTTCCTTGACGTGCTGACAGAACTCGGTCTTGTACGTGGTCCACTTCACCGGCACCTGATACTCCTGGCAGACCGGCCGGCACACCGTGTAGCGATGTTCCTTGACGTGATTCGTATAGCACGGCTTGTAGGTCGTCCACTTCACGGGCACCTGATATTCTTGAACGCGTTGATGATGGATGACGTAACGATACTCCTGCACGCATTGTTCCTTGACGGTGCGATAAGTCGTGTAATAGCACGGCTCTTCGTAGTTCTGATACGTCGGCTTCATCACGCAGTAGCGATGCTCCTTCACGCACTTTTCGTAGACGGGCCGACATACCGCGTACTTCTGCTCGACCTGGTAGTTCTCCCACACCGGCTTGCAGACCGTGTAGCGATGCTCCTTCACGCATTTCTCGTATACGGGCTCGTAGGTGGTGTAGCGGCACTCCCTCATCTCCGTTTGATAGACGGGTCGATACTTGACGCAGACGCGGTCCTCGCACACGGTTTGATAGCAAACCTTGTACTGGACCTGCGGCATGCACCAGGAACGAGAACTTCGCAAGGCGCCCGGAAAGCCGCACGCGCCGCAATGCGATGCCTGCGCGGCCGAGCCGGTCAGCGCGAATCCGAGGAGGGCGGCAACCAGCGGCGAATAGAGTTTGAGCTTCATGTCGGATCTCCTTTGCGAATCCCCATCCTGATTCCCTCCGAGCTGAGGGAATGGCGCGATGCGGAACTCCCGGCGCGCCGATATCCAAGTTTGCCCGATGATGGCGAAAAGGGAAAATGAACTGACTGAGAAAGCGGCGGGCTTTGTTGATGCCGTGCCGGTGCATTGCGACTTTTCCCTACGGCGAGAATATTCCGATTCGTGAAACTTTGCGGGCAGTGTTTTTCTCCCCTTTCCCCCGGAGGGGAGAGGGGAGAATACCGCAAGCGATTGGGACGACGAATCCATAAAATCGGGACGTATCGAACAAGAGGGATTTGCCGTGCTCCGATGGGTCATCTGGTCGGTGTTCGCGATCGCTTGGACCCTGGCGCTGGAGTTGTCGGTGGCCGAGCCGCCGGAGGAAATGCCGGGACGCGAAGTCATCGAGAACTATCGAAAACTGCTGGCGAAGTCGGCCCACGCCGCAGTCTACGTCTTCTTCACGGTGCTGTCAGCGTGGGTGCCGATGCGGCAGCGGTATCGTTGGCTGATGATGTTATTCCTGATGGTGCACGCATGGGGCACCGAGATGCTGCAGGAGGTGCTGTTCTGGCACTTCGGCCGCACGGGATCGTTGTTGGATGTCGGTTTTGACGTGCTCGGCATCTTGCTGGGCGTTGCGCTGAGCTGGAAGTGGTGGATGCAGGATGATGTTTCCGAGCCTGAAGCGTAAGCGAAGGCTTCACTTTTGCTTCAGGTTCGGACAGCGTCAATCACTCTTCGGTCGCCAAGCCAGTCCCAGCGCGATCATGCTCTCGCGCTGCGCCAGAAGCGCCCAGGGCGTGTCGGGATATTCGTCCTGGATGTGCTTCCAAAGCTTTTGCGCTTCCTTGGCAAACGCCTTTGCTTTCTGATCCGGCACCGTGATCTTGGAGCCGGAAATGCCGACGCGCCAGCCAGATTGGCCCGGCGCCAGTTCGGGCAGATCGTCGCCGCGAATTTTGCCGAGCGTGTAGTTGTACTCGTAAAGATAAACGACGCGGCCATAGAGCCGAGCTTGCATGTAATCGAAATTCGCGTGCCAGCGTTTCGACGTCTCGTTCTCGCGCTGCTTGTCCGCCTCCTTCATGGCGGCGATCATGCCTTCGAGCCTGAAGATGGAGATGCCGAGCGGCTCCTGCTCCAAAAGAAACGCGGCCTTGCGTTTGGGATCGACGGGGCTGGAGAGCACTTCACGCATTTGTACTTTCTTGCTTTCCTGGAGCATTTCGAGAGTGTCGAAGTAGGCGGCGCGGAGCGGGAATTCTTTCGCGAACATGTCCTTGCCGTTCTTGTATTTGTTCTGCAAATCGGTGATGTTCTGATAGCCCTCGCCCTTGTAGACGTCGATCTTCTTGGAATTGAACGCCGGCAGGTTGTGCGCTTTCACCAGGCTGAGATCGCTGGCGCGCGTTTCGCGCACGGGCGGCATGACGCGCAGCTCGTCGAGAATGCGTTCGATCGTCGCCGCCCCCGCCGCTTCGCCGCCGGGCACGGCCGGCGGCTTCAGCGCGAACACCGGCGGCAACGGCTCCTGTCCGTCGTACTCCACCGCCGAGGCGGTCGGCTTGCCTGTCAATCGCGATACTTGCGTGCGTTTCTCCGCCGTCAACAGTTTTTTCATGCGTTCGTTGACATCCGCCACGAAGTCGTCAATCGGAATCGGCTGCGTCGGCGTGGAAATGCCCGTCATCTTGCCGCCGCCTTGCGCCGAATTGCACAACGCTTGCATGAACGAACTGCCTTCATCCAGTTCGACGGCCGTCTGCTCCTTGGAGCATGAAGCCCACACCTGCACGCCCGCCGGCGGATTCGCGAGGTCCTTTTCGAAACCCTCCGGCATCGTGCCTTCCTCGCCCTCGCCAGGGCTCGGCAACTCCAGACCGCGGCTCGGCGAAAAGCGGAACACGTCAAGGATCAAGATCTTTTGCTGAGCCTTGCACTTTGCCATCCTAGCGTAAACCCACTTTGGCGGCAACAGCGACTCGATATTGTTCTTGTTGCCGTCGATTGGAATCAGATACGACTTGTCCTCAATATTGATGCCGTGGCCCGCGAAGAGCACGACGATGCGATCCTGGGCGCGCGACGAATCGAGGAAATCGTTGATGGTGGTTTCGAGGACCGATTTTTGCGTCGAGTGCGGCTTGCTCGCCTTGTACTCCGATGGAATGCCGTCGCTGAGTTCGTAGACTTGCGTCACCGGGAAGTTCATCGGCGGCCGCGTCAGACGATCGCGCAGGACCGACGTGCTGCTGCCGGGATAACGGCTCGCGTCCTGCGGGCTGCCGAAGTGGACGGTGTTGAACATCAGATAATTGTTGACGCTGATCAGCAGGGCGCGGCGCGGGAACGGATCATTGCTGAAGATCGTCTTCTTGCCGTTGTCGGTCTTGCCGATTTCTTTGAACACGTCCTTCCGGATGGGCGGCTTCTTCTTGCCATTGTCGGCCGGCTTGCCGTTGTCGTCCTTTTTGGCATCATCGAGATTCGCGTCGCCATCGTCGGTTTTCGCAAAGAACTGCAGAGGATTGCCCTTCTCGGCGTCGAGATACAACATGTAGCCGACGGCGCCGACGCCGCCAAGACCGACGAGGAACAGGAAAAGAAACAGGATCAACAAAAAGAGGCCGCCGCTGCCCTGTTTGCGGCGTCTCGGCATGTCGGCGTCATCGGCAGGCTCCTCCGCCTCGAAGCCGAAGGGAGCGTTCGCCGGCGTTTTCGGCGGCGCCACCGGCAGCGCGACCGCGATGCCATTGGGCGGCAACGCCGCGGGCGCCGGCTTGGCCGTCGGAACCGGCACGGCAGGCTTCGCCGCGTTCGCCGGCTGCGCGACCGGATAATTGGCAGCCGCTTTCGTTTTCGCCTGGAAGGTGTTCTGGCAAACCTTGCAACGCATCGGCCGATCCAGCCATTCATCGGGAATGCGCAAGGTGTTTTTGCAGTGAGGGCACTTCGCTTGAACCACTTGGGGCATGCTCGTTCCCTTTCGCTCGGCGCGGAAACATGACCATCCTATAGACGTGATTCTACGATACAAAGTTCCATGCAGGAAGCGCGAATTGATTTCCGTTGTCAACCGCCCACGGCGTTGGGTAACATGTACGTGGGTGGGATTGCCAGGCGTGGAGTGACGTTCCGATGTCGATTGCAACGCAAACTTCGAGCGACTATAAACAGACGATCCTCGACTTGCTGCCCGAGCAAGGCCGATGGACCGATGAAAAGTATTTGTGGCTCACCGATTACACACCTCGGCTCGTCGAATTCACGGACGGCTACATCGAGCAACTTCCCATGCCCACACAACTCCATCAAGGTATTTCGAAGTTCTTTCTTTTCGCTTTCACCGTGTTCCTCGGACCGCTCGGCGGCGAGGCCTTTTGTTCACCGTTACGAATGCGCATTCGACCGGGCAAATACCGCGAACCGGACGTGCTTTTGATAAAGGACGTCAAGGATCCGCGTTGCTTCAATCGCTTTTGGACGGGTGCTGACCTTACCTTGGAGGTCGTAAGCGAGGACAATCCCGAGCGTGACCTAGTTGACAAGCGCCACGATTACGCGGAAGCGAACGTGCCAGAATACTGGATCGTTAATCCACAAAACGAGACGATCACCGTCCTCAAGCTCGAAAACGGCGCGTACACAGAGCACGGCGTCTTCGGACGTGGGCAACAAGCAACGTCAATCGTCCTGGCCGGATTCAGAGTAAATGTGGACGACGTATTCAACGTTTACGTGCCGCCGGACTCGCCGGATGATAATTCCGAGCCTGAAGCGTAATCGAAGTTTCGCCGCCTGGGCGTATAAATGGGTAAAAGGGGGCTTTGCACATATTTGGTCGATTCAGGCCCGCTGCACATTTTTAACATATGCTG
>DAIOGM010000139.1:3899-15753 GCA_036745215.1 Gemmataceae bacterium | reverse complement strand
CACGGACCTGGAGGCGGCGCATGGGCAGCGGATGATCTGGATTATCGACAAAACTTTACAGTGGAAGGAGATGACGATGCGTGCGAAATGGCTTTGGGTGTCGTGGGCGTATCTCGGTCTGGCGCTCGTGATCGCGCTACAGGTCCTGTTCATCACGTTCAACGTGATTTTTATCGTGCCGAAATACAAAAAACTCATGCAGGACGGCTATATCGATCGCGCCATCCTCGACGATGAAGGGGCGCGATGGATGGTGAACTATCTCAATGAACTCAGTGACGTCGCCGGGAATCACACGCTCCTGTTGATCCTCGTGCCGGCGCTCCTTTGGGTGCTCTTCGAGTGGCGAGTCCAGAGCGAGAACAAGTCGTTCATGCGTCTGTCGGCGCTGGGCAGTGCGGCCATCGCGCTGACCATTGTCGTCATGCTCATGTCCGGTTCGCTGGTGATCACCTTCTGTCTCGGCGTGCCGGCGATGGGCCGAATGGCGCGGCCGTGGGCGGTCGAGCAAGTCCGCGAGGTCGAATCTCAATTGAAAGGCTTTGAGGCGATGACCAAGGCGGGAAAGTTCACGGCGAAACTGGAGCCCACTCAGGCCAAGGGCTTTCGCCTCGAATTGCGTGCCGAGATGGTCGCGACTTCCAACGCATTGACGCGCCTATCCGTTGGGCCGGCACTGCAATCTCTCTCTCAGCGCAATGATGCGGCAGCGGTGGAAGAAATGTGGGGACACTTGCGTACGGCCCAGGAGCATGTTCGCGAAGCCCAGAAAGCGATTGATGCCAGCGACCTGGCGCGATTCGAAAGAGAAATCGACCATCTGCGCAAGGCGTTTGCGCCGATCCAGGACGCGGCGGCCAAGTTACCGGACCGATAAATCAGTTGGCTTTTTTCAAGCGCTCCAGCGCCGCATGTGCCAGCTTGGTCTTGGCGGCGCCGGGGTCGCCCGTGGTGATGACCGTCAACAGTTTGCGAGCCTCCGGCGTGCCGATCATTTCCAGGATTTGCAGGCCGCGCAAGTCGCGCAAGGCTTCGGGCGTGAGGGCTGTCTCAACGGTTTTTAGCAGTTCTTCGATGCGGCGCGTCGTCTCAAGATTCGGCGATTTCTTGAGCGCTTGCTCAAGTAATGGCAACGCCCGCGTGCCGATTTCCTTGAGGCGGCGCAGAGCCGGATCGCGCTGGGCAAACTTGGGCGACGCGAGATTGGTGATCAGTTCGGTTATCTCTTTGTCCGTAGCGCCGCGGTCGGGTTCCAGGCGTTTGTTCAAAACTTCGACGGCGCGATCCGGATGGGCCATCAGCGCCCAGGCGATGCGATACGCTTGATTGGGAGCGCCGCCGAGATCGAGCCAGAGCTTTTCCGATTCCTGCCACGCCAAGGGCAACGCTGGTTTCTCGGGCATGACGGACCATAACAGCGCCGTCGTATCGCGGCCGCCCGTGAGCAGGCGGCGATTGTCCGGTGAGAACGCGAGGCTGCTGACGTAGCCGCTGTGTCCCTTCAAGGTCAGGATTTCTTTTGCGGTGTGCGTCTCCAGAAGCGCCACTTCGCCGGGCTGATGCGTGAACGCAATCCACTGGCCGTGCGGCGCAAAGGCGACCGTCGGCATCGAAAAGACGCGCGGCAATTCGTCCAGCTCCAGGAGCGTCATCTCGCGCAAGAGCCGGCCCGTCGGCAGATGCCAGAGTTCCAGCTTGGTCGGCAGCGAAATAATCGCGAGCGTTTCGCCGTCGGGCGAGAACATGAGCTGAACGACGAGGCCGGGGCTGGCGCGGAATTTCTTGAGCATCTTTCCTTCGGCGATGTCCCAAACGTAGATCGAATCTTCGTACGGCGTTTCATCGTCCATGGCTTTGCGCGGATTGAGCTTGCCCGTCGCGGCGAGTTTGCCGTTGGGCGAGAACGCCAGCGCCGTCCAGGAGCCGCGCGCATTCTTGGCCGGCTCGATCGCCTGAATTGCCATCGCCTTGGCGGGGTCCCAGAACAGGATCGATTGGCCATGCAGAAAACTGGCCGCGAGTCGGCCATCGGGCGCCATCACGGCGCGATAGCTGTTGGTCTGGTCGAACTTGAAATCATCGTCCGCCATCAGCGGCACCGGCGTCCCGTCCTTGAGGTTCCAGCGCTGACCGGCTATGAACAACTCCGGCGCGGCCGCGGAGAAGACCAGGCCGTCGGTCAAGGTGCGGCGGTTGCGCGGTCCGCCGCTTTTTTTCGCGGCCAGGCTGTCAATATTGAGCGTGTGCAACAGCTTCGCCGAACGCGCATCCCAGACGCGCGCCGCGCCTTCGACGTTGGACGCCGTCGCGATCATCGTGCCATCGTGCGAAAAGGCGACGGCATCGACGTAATGCCGGTGCTCCTCGGCGACCGTACGTTCTTTGCCGGTCGTCAAATCCCACAACAGCAATCGAGGCGACGCCGCGGCGAAGCGTGCCGGGCTGGCGACGAGCCGTTTGCCGTCGCCGGAGATGGCGATGTGGCGCAAGATCGTGGGGACTTCGTACTCGTGCATCTCCTTGCCGCTGGCGAAGTCGAACACGGTGGGGCCGTTCGTGCTCGCGAGCGCCTTGGCTGCGGCGTCGAGCGCGAACGCGGAGCCGACGTTGTGCGCGATCTTGGCGTTGCGCGTTCCCGTGATCGCGTCCCAGGCGTCGAGCTTCGTCGTGAAATGGCCGACGAGCGTTTTGTTGTCCTGCAAGAAGACCAGCTGTTTGACCTGCTTGGCGGCGTGCTCCCACTCCTTGTGTTTTTCACCTTTGAGCGCGTCCCAGACGACGATCTTCACCTTGGTCGGCTCTTCCTTTTCTTCGGTCGCCGGCACCGGCGCGGCCGCGGCGATGAGCTTGCCGTCCGGACTAAACGCGATGGCGCCGACCATTCCCTCGAGGCCCGCGAACCGGCGCAGCTCCTTGCCCGATTCGATTTCATACACGATGATGTCGGCTTCCTCCATCATCGCCATCGCAATCGCCTTGCTATCCGGCGTGAACGCGAACACGCGCGGCCCGTTGCCGATCGGCAAATACGGCGGCCCGTTTTTCTTGAGATTGCGTACTTCAAACGGCGCGTCCTCGCCGAGCGCGAGCCATTGCCCGTCCGGCGAAATCACGACGCGTTTGCCGGAATCCGGCCCGGTGATGAAGCGTTCCTTGCCCGTATCCGCGTCCCACAAATAGACGCGCCCTTCACGATCCGCCGCGGCGAGCAGCTTGCCCTCGTGCGACAATGCGAGCGAAACGACTTCCGTTTGCGTGCAGAAGCGCGACGTGCCGAAGCGATGCAGCGCTTGCGCTGGGAGCGGATCGCCGGCGGCGTCGAAACGCGTCGATTTCCCACCTTGCGCAATCGTGCTTTGCACGGAGCCAGTAAAGATGACGACGGCCAGGACTAACCTAAATCGCCGACGCATGACGCGGCTCCTGATTGGTTACTTGATCGAGAGCAATGCCTTCCACGATTTGACGGTGAGTATTTGGTCGAGCATTCGTTCCAAACGATCGGAGTCCTCAATGGCGTCAAGCACGGCCTGCGTTCTAATGTCCGGTTCACCGAGGCGTTGACGCCCGAACTTCAATAGGAGCGTGATCTCACGCTCCGTGAGCCTCTTTTCACGCTCCGTGAGCTTGTCATAGCGAGCTTCCCATTCGTCCCAGGCGGTGGTCTTGTGCATGATTCTTACCTCCTCGAAAATCGAGGCCAGGGAGTTTCTTGGAACGCGCAAACCGGTCAGAATGAACGCCGCCGTCATCAAGCGAACCGCTTTGGCTTGATCCGGCAACCGTGCGAGAGTTCGGTCAATCTCCGAAATAACACGTTGCAAAGCGACATGCAACGGAATGCCGGCGGGCATCTTACACAACGGCGCCAACGGCAAGAGCCCCACGCCGCCGCTCAAGAACAAATCCAATGGCTGCTTCCAAAGCCTTACAACGCCATATTCAAATGATAATCGTTGGCCGCCGCTGACGTAAGTTTTTTTTCCATCCAATCCACGGGCATCCGACTTGGGGCGCAAGAGAATCAGTACCGATCGCACTGGCGCCGCGTACTTCAAATGCAAGGCAGCATTGTACAGGAGCATTCGCGCCGCGACGTTGGCGTCGGGGCCGGATTGAAAATTCAAGTCAACGATTTCCTGCACGGGCTCGCCGAAGCCAATGGCGAGGTCCGTCGCCGCGGAAATGGTTGACAGATCGACGTTCAAGACGCGGGCCGGTTCGAGATCGGGCAGTGAAAAAGCCGCACGCAAATCAGATGGATTCTGATCAAAAAGATCCTTCAACGTGGCGTCAAACGGCTTCGACATGGCGTCCCCGTGTCACGAAGACGCCATCATCGCATCCGTCACATTCAGATTCGAATAGACCTGCTGCACATCGTCGTGATCGTCGAGCGCCTCCAGAAGGCGAAGCACCTTTTGGCCCGTCTCCGTGTCGCAATCGACGGGGACCTTGCCGATTTGCGTGATCGACGCGGACGTCGGCGCAATATTGGCCTTTTCAAACGCGGCTTTGACCTGCGCAAAAAGCGTCGGATCGCAGGTGACGTCGAACGATTGGCCGAGGTTTTGCACGTCGTCGGCGCCGGCGTCGAGGGCGAGGCCCATGAGCGTGTCTTCGCTGATCGCGCTGGCGGGAATGTTGAAGAGGCCCTTGCGTTCGAACATGTGCTTGGCGCAGCCGGGTTCGCCCATGTTGCCGCCGCCGCGTTCGAAAATCTTGCGGACCTCGCCATTCGTGCGATTGCGATTATCGGTGAGGATATCGACCATGATGGCGACGCCGCCGGGGCCGAAGCCTTCGTAGGTGAGGGAATCGAAGCTGACGGCTTCGAGCTCGCCGCAGCCCTTCTTGACGGCGCGTTCGATGTTGTCCTTGGGCATCGACACGGCCCGGGCGTCCTCGATGGCGACGCGCAGCCGGACGTTCATCACGGGATCGCCGCCGCCGTTCCTGGCTGCGACCATGATCGCCCGGCTCAACTTGCTCCACAGCCTGCCACGCTTGGCATCGACGATGCCCTTGTGGTGCGCCATGTTCTTCCAGTGGGAATGGCCAGCCATACGTCCTCTCCAAGTTTCGATGAGTCTCTTCGCTTTATTGTACAGATCATCTCACGCCTGCTCCGGCACCAGAAAGCTCAAATGCAGCTCGCAATGCCGGCAATGCAGCATGTCCCACTCTTCGCGCGTCAAATCGCCCAGGAACGGACTGCGTTTGCGTTCCGCAATCGTCTTCATGCGGTCCATCGCCTTGCGAAAACGAGCCAGGCCGTCCTCCCAGCTCGTTTCCTTCGGCAACAAATGTTTCGCGGCATGGTCGGGCAACGCGAAACCGGCGGGCATCGGCTTGGTCAGGAAACGCTTCTTGAAGAAAAAACTGAGCACGCGAACGTACCAGGGGGACGTGAACGGCGTCCCGTCGAGGCAATAATCCATGACGATGGTGACGTGTTCGAGCACTTGGCCCGGCGACCAGTTACCGATGGCGCGAATCTTACTCTGGTTGAGCTTCTCCACGTCAGCGATGATGTCGTCAAGCGAGCTGAACTTGAGCGTACGCCGGCCGGTGAGTTTTGCTGTGTTAACGGTCATGATGGGGCTCCTTGGACTTTCTGGGAACAAGCATTTTATTCGGCGGCGGGCGAGACGGTAATCCGACTTTTGGCGGCTCGTTTTTCGTGGACTACGATTCCAATCGTGGCGAACCCTGCTTTTCCTGGCACGTCCACGATTGGAATCGTAGTCCACGGAATAATGGGGATTGATGTGGATTGGCAGATTGATATGTCAGCTAGCAGATACCATTCACACCGGGAGGATGTCATCATGAAAGCGATCTCCTATCTGTTCGCCATTCTTCTGATCGCCAGCGCCGCCGCCGCTCAGGAGCCCGAAAAGTACCGCGTCTATCTTGGCACGTACACGGGCAAACAAAGCAAGGGCATCTATCAATGCGAACTCGACTTGAAGGACGGCAAGCTCTCCGCGGCGACGCTCGCGGTCGAGACGAAAGATCCGTCGTTTCTCGCGTTTCATCCCAACGGGAAATTCGCCTACGCCGTCAATGAAGGCCAGGCGTCGGTCAGCGCGCTCTCCATCGACGCCAAGACCGGCAACATGACGTTCCTCAACTCCGAGCCAACCAAAGGCGGCGCTCCGTGCCACTTGACCGTTGACGCGGCCGGCAAAAATGTTCTCGCCGCCAATTACACCGGCGGTAGCTGCATTTGCATTCCGATTCAGTCGGACGGCAAGCTCGGCAAGTCCTCGTCGTTTCAGCAACACATGGGCAAAAAGAAGAACGGCCACGCGATTCATCTGGACAAGGCGAATAAATTCGCGTTCTGCTGCGACCTTGGTCTCGACCAGGTTATCATCTACGCCTTCGACGCGGACAAGGGTTCGCTGACGCCGCACGGCGCGCTCGATACGCCCAAAGGCGCCGGACCGCGTCATTTCGCGTGGCATCCCGATCACAAACGTGCGTACGTCAACGGCGAGTCCGACTTGACGCTTATCGCATGTGAATACGACGCCGACAAGGGCACGCTCACGAAGAAGCAGGTGATCTCGACATTGCCGAAGGACGTGAAAAAGAAAGGCGGCAGCACCGCGGAGGTCGTCGTGCATCCCAGCGGCAAGTTCGTCTACGTTTCCAATCGCGATCCGTACAACTCGATCGCGATCTTCTCCATCGACGCGAAGACCGGCGAACTCAAGTCCGTCGGCCACGAATCGCGCAACATCAAGACGCCGCGCAACTTCGCGATCGAGCCGACGGGCCGCTATATGCTAGTCGCCAATCAATCGGGCAACAACGTGATTGCGTTCGGCATCAATCAAACGACGGGCGAGCTGATCCCGACGGGCGGCAGCGTCTCGGTCGGCGCGCCGGTGTGCGTGCGTTTCGTGGCACTTACGAAATAACCACCGATGAACACGGATAGACACAGATGGGTTGGAGGACGTTTCGAGCTTGTGTGAAGTCTTCTCTCCAAGCTCATCTGTGTGCATCTGTGTCCATCTGTGGTTCCTTCGCGGCAGGCACATGCCAGCCGCCATACTCCGCGACGAGCAAATCCGCCTCGCGCGGGCCCCAGGTTCCCTGATCGTACTCGAACACCGGCGTCGCGCTGGCCCCTAGGACCGGCTGCACGATATGCCATGCGGCATCGACGGCGTCGGCGCGCGTGAAGAGGATGCCCTCGCCGTCCATCGCGTCGCCGAGGAGCCGTTCATACGGGTCCATCTGATCGCTGTCCTGTTGCTGCACCGCGGAAAGCTCGACCGTTTCGCCGTTCCATGACTCGCCCGCTTGCTTGACGCGGGCGCCGATGCCGATGGACACCTGCGGGCCGAGGCGGAAGCGAACGTAGTTGCCATGTTGCGGAAAGAACTTCGCGATTGGCGGCCGCTTCAACTCGGCGAGCACCTCCGTCACCGTGTGCGGCATGCATTTGCCGGCGCGGATGAAGAACGGCACCCCTTCCCAGCGCCATGAATCGATCAGCAACTTGACGGCCGCGTACGTCTCGACCTGCGAATTCGGCGCGACGTCTTTTTCTTTTCGATAACCTTTGAACTGACCGCGCACCAGGTTGTCGCCGTCAAGCGGGCGGATCATGCGAAAGATTTTGACCTGCTCGTCGCGCAGCGCGTCGGCGTACGTCGCGGCCGGCGGCTCCATCGCCAGGAAGCCGACGATTTGCAGCAAGTGATTTTGGATCACGTCGCGTATCGCCCCGACCTGCTCGTACAAATTGCCGCGGCCGACGATGCCGAAGTTTTCCGCCATCGTGATTTGCACGCTCTTGACGTAATGTCGATTCCAGATCGGCTCCAGGAACGTGTTGCCGAAGCGGAAAAACACGAGGTTCTGCACCGCTTCCTTGCCGAGGTAATGATCGATGCGAAACACATCCGATTCGCGAAACACCGAATGCACGACCTGGGTCAGCGAACGCGCCGACTGCAAGTCGCGGCCAAACGGCTTCTCGACGATGACGCGGGCGTGCTGTGCGCAGTTGGATCGGCCCAGCCCTTCGATGACCGTGGGAAACAAGCTCGGCGGAATGGCGAGGTAATGAATCGGCCGTTTGGCGTCGCCGAGCTGGCCGCGCAGCTTCTCGAACGTCTCGGCTTTGTTGTAATCGCCGTCCACGTAGTGCAGAAGTTTGGCGAGGCGGAAGAAGTCCTCGTCAGTCGCGCTGGGATAGAAGCTCTTGATGCTGTCGCGGGCGCGGCCGACCAGTTGCTCGAGCGTCCAGCGTGAATAGGCGACGCCGATGATCGGGATGTTCAGATTGCGGCGAATGACCATCGCTTGCAACGCGGGAAAGATCTTTTTGTATGCGAGATCGCCGGTGGCGCCGAAGAAGACGAAGGCGTCCGACGGGGCCGGCGGTTCATCGACATTGGGCGTGATGAGAGCGGCCATACGTGCACGGCTCCGTGAATCCTTGCTTTGATGCCTCACGGATGATATAGGAGAGATTGCCAATCGCGGCGACGAACCCCGTACCCCGACATTTCTGGAGTCCGATCATGTCGAAACTCGTGCTCATTCTGCTTGCCATCTTCTTGCCGCCGGTCGCGGCATTTCTCGTTGTTGGCCTCGGAGTGCATTTTTGGCTCAACATTCTCCTGACGCTCCTGGGTGGCTTGCCCGGCATGGTGCACGCTCTTTGGCTCGTGGCGAAATAGACACAATTCGCGATACAATGGGATGGCAGCTTCTACGATCCAGTGCTCTCCAAAAGGACAAACCTGATGTCCACGATCAAACGCCGTCTGGCAAAGCAAGAATTCGCCAGGCGCGGCGACAAGATTCACAAGAATGCCGTCCGTCCACGGCTGTTGCCTGGCGACGACGGCAAGTTCGTTGCGATCGACATTGACACGTCGGAATTCGAGATCGACGCCGATGAGTTGACCGCAGGCGACAGGCTGCGCGAAAGGTTGCCTGAGGCGCAAATTTGGATGGTTCGAGTCGGTTCGCGATACGTTCATCGTTTTGGGGGCCGAGATCGGCAGGAGAAGTACATGCGGCGTCCAACGTGCGATTTGTCACCAGCCCACTTTCATGCTACATTTGCCTGGGCATCCCGTCGCGGTTCGCGGTAAAAATATGACGGTACAATACAAATTCTCGCGATTCCGTATCTCGGCGGACTTGCATCCCGGTTACAAACTGGTGCAGTTGCGCGGCGTCGGCGGCTTCGGCGAGGTCTGGGAAGCCGAGAAGGCCAACGGCGACAAGGTCGCCCTCAAGTTTCTGCCTTGCACGGGGGCCCGCGGCGGCGCCAACATGGAGCTGCGCTCGATTCAAGTCGTGCAGGGACTTTCCCATCCGCAATTGATCGAGATCGAACGCGTCTGGTGCGCCGGCACTTACCTGATCATCGCCATGGAGCTGGCCGACGGCAGCCTCAATGATCTTTACGACGTCTACATGGACGAAAAACGCCCCGGCATGCCGCCCGCACACCTGTTGCCGTTGCTGGACCAAGCCGCCAAGGGGATCGACTTTCTCAACAATCAAACGCACCTGATCGGCGATCAGCGCGTCACCGTGCAGCATTGCGACATCAATCCGGCCAACATTCTCGTGTTCGGCGAAAACGTCAAGCTGAGCGATTTCAGCTTGACGACGATGTTGACCGCGCCGACCAAGGTGCATCTCCGCGCCGGCACGACGGCGTACGCGGCGCCGGAAGTGTTCCAGGGATCATTGACGCATCGCACCGATCAATACGCATTGGCGATCTGCTATTGTCGTCTGCGCGGCGCGTTGCCGTTCAAGGATACGCCGTCAACGTTTCTGCCGACGTACTGCCGGCCGACGCCGGACTTGAGCATGTTGACGGAAGCCGAGAAGCCGATCGTCGCCCGCGCCTTGTCGCCGGTGCCGGAGGACCGTTGGCCGTCATGCCGAGAATTGGTCAAAGAGCTTTTCAAGAAGACGGGGACGCCGCGTCAGGCGAGCAGTCCGTATTTGCGGCGGCGGTAAGCGGGACGCACCGGGCTGTCCTGCACAAAAATCCATAAGCCCCGGGGTGAGGTACTCCGAACCTCGGGGTTCGGAGTACCTCACCCCGGAGCTTCATCGGTTTTTGTGGGAAGCCCGATTACTTCGGTTTCTCCATGGCATCCTTGAGTCGATTCAGATACTCGCCGTCTTCCTTTTCCATCATTCGGCACATCATGCCGAGGAAGAGCCACCACAGAAAGTTGCCTTGAACGTCCGCGTCCATCTCGACGCGCGTGGCGGCGCCGTCGCTCGCGAATCGAAATCGATACGTCGCGCTCATGCCCATCATGGCCGAACTGGCCGCGTACACGCTGGGCCGCTGGTGTTCGACGATCTCGATGACCATGGTGCGTTCCTTGCCGCCCATGAGGCGCGTTTCGCGGAACTTCGCGCCGGGCTTCAGACCGCCGTCGGTGAGTAATTCCGTCTTGGTGATGCCCGGCAAGAAGAGCGGTGCGTTGTCAAGGTTGGTGGCGAAATCGAACACCTCTTCCACGGGCCGAGCGATGACGACGCTGCGTTTGAATCCCGCCATTACTTTTTCTCCCGCTGATAGACGACAAGGAAATGTTGCGAGCCCGCCTCCGTCTTGAACTCCTTGGGCCGCGCCTTGCCCGTGAGGTCGTAGCAAACTTTGAGGCTGTCCTTGGTCACTTCGTAGATCGCCAGGATGGTCTTGTCCTTGTTCGGGCCGTCGGTGCCGGTGATGTCGAGCGTTTTCGGCGTCTTGGTCGCGTCGATCTTGCACGTCCCTTTGTCGAGCTTGCCGCCGACGTCCACGGTGTAGGCGTCGCCTTTCAGGGTTAGCTTCATCGTTTTGAGGATTTCATCGGGAAACTTCGTGCCCGCGAGTTCGGCGGTCATCGGAGTCCAGACGCCTTCCATTAATTTCGCGTCCTCCTTGGCATCGCCGCTGTGGACGACGGGAGTGACGCAAATAACCATTGCAAAAGCCAGAGCGAGTGTGTGTTTCACAGATGACCTCCAAGTGGTTGATGGGAAAACGGACGACAGACAGCGAACGTTTTGAATTTCCTAAGCACCAAAGGTGCGCCAATGTTAAAGCCCAGGGCGCAGCCCTGGGAAAAGTGACGACCGGGATCAAGCCCCGAAGGGGCGCAATTGCACCGATCCGCCTCATCACGCCCCCTTCGGGGCTCGGACGCGAGAAATCAACGGTGTCCCAGGGCTGCGCCCTGGGCTTTAACATTGGCGCACCTTCGGTGCTTAATAACCTGCATTTGCAATACGCGGATGCTTACCGCAAACCAATTCATGGGCGTGATCTCCGGATCGTCGCGTGACATGCCGATCAGCGTCGCCCCGGGCACGAGGCCGCGCCGTTGGTCCCACGCAATGAGTTTATTGAAACCCGCTATGATCCGTTCGTCTTCGTAACTTCCGATGAGTTTCCGCCCGCCGCACAAGCGCAACTTCCAAGCTTTCGCTTCAGGCACATTTTGTTTTGGCAACCATTAACGGTTACGCCGATTTTACGGATCAATCTCAGAAACCATTTGTGATTGTTATTCAAGGGGCCGCCCCCTTCATGCGGCAAAACGCGCGCGGGCGCATCAATACTCACGATTGTTAACGTCGATAAAACTGGCCAGACCCATAGTCACCTGGCACGGAGGCCACGTTGACGAACGGGAAACGCACCGATCCACCCCTCGATACACCGCTCGAACCTCGCGCGTTTTTCCTTTCCGTCGCGGGACGCTCCGTACTTGATCATCGCCAATGAACGTTGTCCGCGCGGCATGGATGCGCGCGGCCTACCTTCTCGTTTCGAGCGATCCTGGTTTCGAGGTGCGAC
>DAIOGM010000139.1:3342-3889 GCA_036745215.1 Gemmataceae bacterium | reverse complement strand
GACGCGAATGGATGTGCGCGATTTTGTTCCTGGGCAGCGTTTCGGCGGCTCAGGCACAAATGGTCCCTTACCCCTATTACCAGGGATACTACCCGCCCGCGCAGCCGCGCATTTATTATCCGCAAGTGAACGGCGGCCATCCGTGGCATGCCGCGCCGCCGAACGTTTACTACGCTCCGGGCCACCAATATTTGCCTTACCAATCGACGTCGCACGGCCCAACGATCTACGTCAACGAGCAACCGCCAAGCATGCCGACGACGATCGTCGGCCCGGCGATCGAATCGCGAAGCATGCCCGTCACGAGGACGACGCCCATTTACACGATGCCCGAAGTCGCGCCGGCGCCCGCCGCCGCGCCGGAGGAGCGCTCCAATCTCGTCGTGCTCATGCGAAAGTTTTACGATTCGTTGGCGCAGGCCGCCCCCGAAGAGGGGTCGCGCGTGATCGCGATCAACTGGGATGCGTGGCAGGAAGTCGGGATGGCGGTGAACGTCGCGCTGCCGGCGCGTCTCGCGCAGCTGCGGCGCGAGGAATTGAAGCACGG
>DAIOGM010000139.1:0-3332 GCA_036745215.1 Gemmataceae bacterium | reverse complement strand
TTACGATTCGTTGGCGCAGGCCGCCCCCGAAGCGACGAGCGAAGTGGTTGAATCGGCGCCGGTGGAGCGCCGGCACGGTCACCGCTCGTTCTGGGTGACGGGCGAATACGTCGGTATGTTCCTGCGGCCCATGCGCTTGCAAGGCGCCCTCACCACGATCGGCGGACTGGGCAACGCCTTTCCCGGCGCCCTCGGCCAGGAGAGCACGTCGGTCCTGTATGGCAACAATCAGCTCGATTTCAATCTGGCCTCGGGGTTTCGCGCGGAAGCCGGTGTTTTTCTCGACCCGCAAAATCGCTTCTCCCTGGAGTGGACCGGGTTCATCGCCTTCCCGGTGGACCAGAGTTTTAACATCGCCTCGGACGCCAACGGCAACCCGCTCATCGCGCGGCCCATCTTCGCGACCGATTTGAACCGGCAGGGCGCGATCGTGAATTCGGCGACAGGCTTCTTCACCGGCTCCGTTAACTTCGAAACGAAATCCGACTTCGCCGGCACTGAACTCAACGCCCGTTGCTTTGGCTACATCAACGATTGTTTTCGCATCGACGGCCTCTTCGGCGTGCGTTACCTGAGGCTCGGCGAATCCCTTCAGGCCAACGACACGCTCACTCCGATCGGCCTCGGCGCGATCTTTTTCGACGGCAAGCAATTCACCTCGTTGATTGACCAGGATACCTTCGAAACGACCAACCAGTTCATCGGCCCGCAGCTCGGCGCCCGCGCCACGTGGGACGCGAAATGGGTCGCGCTCGACGTCTTCGGCAAGCTCGGCCTCGGCGGAACGTTGCAGCGCGTCGAGATCGCCGGCGAGACGACGTTCATGTCCGCCACGGGCAACGTGACGGCGAACGGCGGCGTGCTGGCGTTGCCATCGAACATTGGCACCTTCAATCGCACCGTCTTCGGCATTCTTCCGGAACTGGGCGCCAACCTCGGCATCAACGTTTGCGAAAATGTGCGCTTGCAGATCGGCTACTCGGTGCTCATGTGGAACCGCGTCGTTCGGCCCGGCATGCAATACGACACGAACGTCAACACCGGCCTCATCCCCGGATCGCCCAACTTCGGCGTCGTTGCCGGTCCGGTGGCGCCGAACTTCCGCTTCAACGACGAGTTCTTCTGGACGCATTACTTCAACCTCGGCGTCCAGGTGCGTTATTGAGCGTTTGGCGAGCCGAGCCCCGTCAGGGGCCGGTTAAGTCAATGCGGTCAACCGGCCCCTGATGGGGCTCGGCTCGCCACATCCATTGGATCAATCGGCCCCCCGTGCCCCGGATGAATGACGCGCGGCGACGCGGCCAGTAGTTTTTTGAAACTGTCACGAAGTTGGCCGAGGTCCTCCGCAAAATAATGCAACCCCGGCCGCGACGGAAACAGCCATCCGCCAAACCAACCGCCCATCAGCAAATCGCCGACGATTGTTTCCCCCTCATTCGTCAACACCGAAATGGAGCCTGGCGTGTGCCCCGGCGTAAACAAAACGCGGGCAGCCACGCCGAATGCGCCCAGGTCGATTTCCTCATCAATCAGCACATCGGGTTCGAATGCCGGAAAGCCGCGATTGACGAAGGGCAACAGCAGTCGCCCCATCCAGCACGTCGGCGTGAGCGTGCCGTTGGTGCCATTGCGAACGAGGTCCGCGTCCGCACGATGGATCGCGATCGGCGCCTTCGTCAACGCTCTGAGCTGGGCCGCGCCGCCGGCGTGGTCCCAATGCCCGTGCGTCAACAGGATCAACGAAAGCTTGCTCGGCTCGACGCCATGCGTTTGCAGAAACGCGAGGATGCGCGGCACATCTTTGGGTGCGCCGGCGTCGATCAGAATCGCTTTCTCGCCGGTGAGCAAGTAGACGTTCGGCAAGGTCAGACGAAGAACGTGAAGCATGGCGGGAGTCGCTATTTCGGATCTGGGACGATTTGCTTCAACGCCGCGGCGGCGCAATTGCGAACGTGGACGTTCTCATGATTTACGAGCCTTTGCAAAGTGGGCACGACTTCGGCCGCGTCGGGGCCGATTCCTTCAAATGCGTTGATGACAAAACAAAGCTCCGTGGGCGAATCATCCTTCAACAAGGGCATGAGAAACGGCATTGCCTTTTTGCCGAAGTAATGCAATTGAACAATGCTGTTGAGCCGATTATGGAGATCTCCCTTGATGGCGCGTTGCTTGACCAAGGCAAAGACTTCCTCGTCGTCCTTGAAATTCTTGTTCAGTCCGTGGTAAGCCATTCGGGACACTTCGATATCGGACGAAAACAAACCTTTGCGGACGATGGCAAGCGCTTCCGCGGTGTCGGGATCGACACGCAGAACCGCAACCGCGGCGTACATCTGCGCGGTCGGGTCTTTTTCCTTCAGAAACTCACGCATCCTTGGCAACGCCGAAATGCTCCTGGGGCCATGAACGCTTAGCGCATCGCGCGCGTTCAAACTTACCGCTGAATCGGGGTCGTCCATCAGGCGTGTCAATACTTGGATGGTTTCGTCGTCCGGCGGCAGGAAGCAGAGGGCATGGACCGCCCTCGATCGCGTCGTCTCATCGCCGTCGTAGACCAGGCTTAGCAACACGGGACGCATCTCGGGGTCTTCGGACGGAAAATAGCCGATCCATTGAACCGGCGCCGTATTGAGCCGCAACAAAGCGGCAATTTTGCTCCAGCGCGTTGGATTAGGATTGAGAACCTCGCCGCGGATGCGAAATTCCTCCTGCCACGCCCAGAGCGGCTCGCCTTTGATCGTTGGACCAAAAACGCTCTGCCGAACGTAAGGGTGCGACAGAATCAGAAACGTAAACGCCAGCAATGAAAAGTAAACGACGATCCGAGCGATGCGCTTTTTCATGATGGCTCGATCCCCTTCGAATGAAGGCCCTATCGATCACGAAAATCAAGCAGGCCCATGCGCGTCTCGCCGCGCTGATTCGCCTGCCAGTACGCTTCTTTGTCCACGTCGAGGCACGTCAGCCAGCCGTCGCCGTAAACCCAGGTGTCGATGCACACGGCATGATCCAGGACGAGCGGCCGGCCGCTGCGCTGAACGCTGTGCCCGCAGATCATGACTTTTCCCGATTCGTGCGGGCGTGAATCCGCGGCGTCGAGCTTTTCCCAGTAGAGCATGTAATCGGGCTGCTCCGCAAGCGGCAAATCGGGATAGACGTTGGCGTGCACGAAAAAGTGTCTTTCGGTCTCGTGCAAAGAAACGCAGTCGTCGATGAGGAATTGCCAGTGCCGCGCGGGGATGGACGCGGCAAACGTTTCGAATTCAGGTTTCGCGTTGTAGGACTCGAGGGCCGGCTTGCCGCCGCAGCTCAGCCAATCGTTGAAATGCTCA
>DAIOGM010000138.1:0-15920 GCA_036745215.1 Gemmataceae bacterium | reverse complement strand
GCCGAGCGCCCGCAAGACCGGCTGAGACGCAAAGGAAAATCGCGATGAACGTCTTCACCGAACTGCAATGGCGCGGCCTCGTGCATCAGACGACGGCCGAGAATTTGCAAGCCGTCCTCGAAACCGACAAGCTCCCGATGTACATCGGCTTCGACCCGACGGCGACCAGCTTGCACGCCGGCAGCCTGGTCCCGCTCATGACGCTGCGCCAATTCCGGCGCTGTGGACATCCGGTGATCGTCCTCATTGGCGGCGCCACCGGGCTCATCGGCGATCCGTCCGGCAAGTCGGAGGAACGCGTGCTGGAAACCATCGAAACCGTCCGCGCTCGCGGCCTGGCGATGCAAGCGCAGATCGAAGGTTTCTTGAGCCAGGGCGACGGGCCGCCGCCGCGATTCGTCAACAACATCGATTGGCTCGGCGAAGTCAAGCTGCTCGAATTCCTGCGCGACATCGGCAAGCACTTCAGCGTCAACGAAATGGTGCACAAGGACTCGGTGAAGAAGCGGTTTGAGAAGGAAGGCACCGGCATCTCGTACACGGAATTCACCTATATGCTTTTGCAGGCGACCGATTACCTCGAACTCTATCGTCGCCATGGTTGCCGAATGCAGTGCGGTGCGTCGGATCAATGGGGCAACATCGTCGAAGGCATCGCTCTCATTCGCCGCATCGATCGCGGCGAAGCCTATGGTCTCACGATGCCGCTGTTGACGAACTCCGAAGGCAAAAAGATGGGCAAGAGTGAGAAAGGCGCCATTTGGCTCGATCCGAAGCAGACGTCGCCGTACGCCTTCTATCAATATTGGGTCAATATGGCCGACGCCGACGTCGGCAAACTGCTGCGCTGGTTCACGTTCCTGGATGAGCCAACCGTCACCGATCTCGACGGCAAGATCGGCTCCGGCGAACGCATCGCCCAAAAACGGCTCGCGGAAGAGATCACGACGCTCGTGCACGATAAGGAGGAGACCGAGAACGCGAAGAAGGCGTCGCAGGCGTTGTTCTCCGGCGACATCGCGTCGCTGCCGGTGTCGCTGCTGAAGCAACTCGCGGACGATGTGCCATCGATCAAGCTCGCGCCGGCGCGATTGGCGAGCGGCAGCATTGCGTTGATTGATTTGCTCGTCGAAACGAAAGCGTGCTCGTCCAAGGCGGACGCGCGGCGCAATCTTGGGCAGAAAGGCGTGCGCGTCAACGGCAAGCCGCCGGCGGAAGGGGACAATCCGACGATTGGGGCGGCGGATTTTCTGGGCGGGGAGGTGCTGGTGTTGCAGCGGGGGAAGCGGAATAATTTCTTGGTGCTCCTGGGCGCATGATCGTCTTGGCCAGTCGCGAAGTTCCCAAATTGGGAACAATGACCTTGACGCGACGCGGGGATCCGAGTATCAAGAACATGCGAATCATCTCAAAGAAAACACTCAAGGAATATTGGGAGAAGGAATCTGGCGCAAAATCGACCTTGGAGGCATGGCACGGGGAGGCCAGGAACGCGCAGTGGGCTTCCCCCGCCGACGTGAAGGCCCAGTTCGGCTCGGCGAGCATTCTGAGGGACGGCCGAGTCGTGTTTAATATTGGGGGGAACAAGTACCGCCTGGTCGTATGGATCAACTACGATTTCCACACCATCTACGTCCGATTTCTGGGAACGCACAAGGATTACGATGAAATCGATGCTCAAACAATCTAATGTCTTGAAACCCAAGATTATCAAGACCGACAAGCAGTACAAAGCGACCATGACGCGCGTCGAGGAGATTTTCGATGCCAAACCGGGCACAGCCAAGGGGGACGAACTGGAGTTGCTGCTTCTTTTGGTGGAGACTTACGAAAAGAGCGCGTATCCGATTGATCTGCCCGATCCGATCACCGCTTTGCGCTTTCGCATGGAACAGGAAGGACTTAAGCCGAAGGACCTCGAACCCTTCATCGGCAGCAAAAGTAAAGTTTCGGAAGTCTTGAGCGGCCGACGCCCTTTGAGCCTGACCATGATCCGCAAACTCGTTGCGGGTTTACGCCTTCCGGCCGAGGTGGCATTGCAAGAGACGCGAGGGCGCTCAGCGCGGCCAATCAAATCCCGAACAAATCAGCGGCGCCGCCAATCGGCTAACCGTCGATAGCGAACCGACTGCCATGATCGGCGCAAAGCGATTTACGATTACAACAACGCCTCGCTCTTCAACTTCCGCTTCGCCTGTTTCGCAACATCCGACTTCGGCAAACGTTTGACAACCATCTCCAGCACATGCTTGCCGAATTCCTGAGCGCGATGCGTTTGCTCGGCAAAGTGGAACCCCAGATACAACAGGTCATCCGCGTCGAGCCATTTCGCCTTGTTGACGTGGCCGATCAGATCGAACGCGGGATTCTGCAAGAGCCGCGTGAATTGATTCAACGACGGATCGCTGTTGCGATGGTCCGGCGCGAGGTTGTGCGCCGACTCCTTCAGGCCGGTCGCCGCCAGCTCGAAGCGCGTTTCCTCGCCGCACGCGGGATCCTGGGCAAGCAGGCGATAATAGCCGATGGCGTCGGGGTACTTCTTCTTCTTGCGGAGATCCTGCGCTTTTGCTTCGAGTTGATCGCGCAGCCAGGTGTGATCCATTTCGCGCAAGAAAAACAACAGCGGCGCGGCCCGGCGATCGTCGGCGTCGTGATACTTGGCCGCGTGCGTGAAGACCTTGGTGCGCAACGGCGTCTTCAAGTTCTTCGACACCGGCGCCAGCGCTCGCGCCAGGAACCAAACGCGATCGATCTCGTCGGCGTCGAGCATCTCTTCCAGCACGGCGGTCCGCCCCGCGTCGTAACCCAGGAGCGCCTTGAGCGTGTCTTCCCTCAAATTGCGATCCGGGTGGCGAAGCTCGCCCAGCATCGCGCGTGCCACGTCCGCGTTCTCGACGCCTTTCAGCTTCTCGACGGCGAAGCGGCGCGTCGCGACATCGGGCGCTTCGAGCAGCTTGACCCAGTGCTTGGAGTTCTTGCCGCCGACCGCGACCTTCTTGAGCAGCATCAACGCCCCGGCGACAATGGAGAAATCGCGCTCGGCCGCACATGCCAGCAGCGCTTGCAGCCGTTTCTCGGTGTTCGGCTCCGCATCGCTCAGCGCATGGAGTGCCGCGGCCCGGACTTCATTGGCATGCGGCGGCAATATGCGCGACCAGAACAAATCTTCGGCTTTCGCCTCATGAAGCGCCGACAGCACGCGCAGCAACGCGGCTTCCGACTTCGGCGGTACCTTCTTCGCGGACAGCGATTCGATCAAGTATTTCGCGAGCGCATGCCGTTGCGTCGGTGTGTACCCTGGTACTTCCATCGCGAGGCTACGCGCCGTGTTGTCGATGACGCGCGGGTCCTCATCGAGCAAGCCATGCGCCGTCACCACGAGCGCATTGCCCGTGTTCGACTTCGCCAGGATCGCTGCAATACGAGACTTGACCGACGGGCTGACCTCGTTCATGATCTTGCCCATGCGATTGGCGCCCTTCGCGCCGAGCAAGCTCGCCGCATGCACCGCGGGTTCCAGCTCCGCTCCGCCCTTGCGAACGAATTCCTCCAAAGGCTTGAGCGCATCGTCGATCTGCAATTCGCCGAGCGATTCAATCGCGGCAATACGCAGCGCGTCTTCCGGATCGCTCAGCGTTTCCAGCAACGTCTTGACAACTTTGCCGTCCTTGGTCCCGACGGTGCCGAGGACTTTCAACGCCGAACGGCGAATCTCGGTCGATTCGCCATCGGAAACGAGGTGCAACAGTTTCGAAAGCGTGGCATCAGCCATCGGAGTGTCCTCGTCGCGCGTCGTGAAGGGTGATAAGGAGAATTATAGAGATGCGATAAACCACGAAACACACGAAGTACACGAAAAAGGAATACGTCCGCGCAGCCGCCCCGTATTGGCTGTGGGACTGAACTCGAATCCTTGTCTTTTCTTTTTCGTGTTATTCGGGTGTTTCGTGGTTTACTTCGGCAACGCCTTCAAGATCGCGTCCGCGGAGATCGTGCCCTTGCCCTCCTTCAAGCTCTCGGCGATCGCGTTATTGACTTGCGATTTGATCAACGGCTCCGACGCCTTCACCATCTTGCGGATGCCGTCTTTCAGGTCTCTGCGAAGATTGTCGCCGAACTCGCCGGTGATGATCGGGCCGCCGCGGACCTTGAAGTCCACGAAATCGAGGCCGAGTTCCGTCACCTTCGGCTCCAGGTTCAACTCCGGCGGGAACTTCTTGAGGTTGAGCGACACGCCGACGTCGCAGACGATCGCCGCGGTGATGTTGACGTCGGTCGCCAGCTCGCCGCCGATCAACATCAGTCCTTTTTGCCATTGCTGGGCTTCAACGTGCACCAGAACGGTCGCGTCCACATCGAGAACGACGCGATAGGTTTTGCTGTCGAGCTGTTTGAAGTCCTTGACGACGATCTTCAAGTTCTTGTCCGGATGCTCGATCTTGCCCTTGAATTTCCGCCAGGTGCCGTGCGGCATTTCGAGCTTGTCGCCGACCTTGATGACGCGGCGCAGCTTCGGCAGCGGCAGGTTCGGCTCATAGGGAATGGTGCCGCCCCAGCCGGACGCGTCCTCGATCTCCTTCAACTCCTTGACGGCCATCGAATGAAGCAATCGGGAGAATTCCTTATAATCGTTCTTCGCCGGCTTCTCCTGGGCGTTGAGGTTCAACGGCGCGAGGACGGCGAATGCGATAAAAGCGACGAGGTTACGCATCGGATCACCTCCGTGGAAAACAGGCGAAGATTCGGCGATTCCAATCTCTCCATTGTACCCGCATAGCTTCGCCAATCCAAGCGCGTACAATTGCCTCGTAGGGACAAGCGGCTCGCTTGTCCCTTCTTCTCAAGGGGGACAAGCGAGCCGCTTGTCCCTACGACCGAGGTCCTGGCCATGGATTCCGCCGAGCTGAGTCAACGGCTGAGCCGGATCAACACGCTGTGGACGAAGATGCTGCACGCTCACGGCGCCGACGCGGATGCCGCCAAGGACGCGCAATGGCTGCTCCTGGAGCGTTATCAGCCGGCGGTGTTTCGTTATCTGCTCGGCGCAGTGCGCGACGCGGACGTCGCCGAGGAGTTGGCTCAGGAGTTTGCGTTGCGTTTCGTGCGCGGCGACTTTCGTCGAGCCGATCGGGCGAAGGGGCGATTCCGCAATTATCTGAAAACGGCGCTGAGTCATCTGGTGACCGACTATCATCGCGCGCGGCAGGAAGCGCCTGGCGCATTGTCGCACGAGGCCGCGGCGCCGCAGACGCCCGATGCGAGCGATGACGGCACGTTCGTCGCCAACTGGCGGCAAGAGTTGCTCGAGCGAACCTGGCGTGCCTTGCTCGAATACAACGAGACCTATCACGCGGCCTTGCAACTGCGCATCGAGAATCCGGACATGCATTCGCCGGAGATGGCCGAGAAGCTGACGACGCGGCTCGGCAAGCCGATCACCGCGGCGTGGGTGCGTAAATCGCTGGAGCGCGCTCACGACAAGTTCGCGGACCTGCTTCTGGACGAAGTCGCAATCTCATTGGAAACATCGACGAAAGAAGAGCTGGAAGAGGAACTCAAGGAACTCGACCTGCTGAAATATTGCCGCGCCGCCCTGGAACGGCGCAAGAATTCGTAAACCTCAGCCGTGCCTTCAAAACTCTCCGCGTTCTCTGCGCCTCTGCGTTTCAAAATGGAGGGCTTCATTTCCAGCGAGGAAGACCCTTCGTAGAAACGCAGAGGCGCAGAGGACGCGGAGAACGGCAGACTCTCAACGCAGTAACCATTGTGGCAAGGAATCATGGTAAATTCCGATGAATTCGGCGAAACGTTCAAGCCGGTGGACGAGTTGCCGCCGTTGCCGATTCCGTCGGCGGACGAAGTCAAGAATCGCGTGGCGTTCCAATTGACGGGCTACGAAATCCTCGCGGAGCTGGGCCGCGGCGGCATGGGGGTTGTCTACAAGGCGCGGCAAATCAGCCTCGATCGGCCCGTCGCGCTCAAGATGATCATCGGCAACCCCGCTGCCGAGGAGTTGGCCCGCTTCAAGATTGAAGCCGACGCGTTCGCGCAACTGCGGCACCCGAACATCGTGCAGATTTACGAGATCGGCGAACGCGACGGCCAACCATTTCTCGCACTGGAATTCATCGAGGGCGGCACGCTCGCGGACCGTTTGGCCGGCAACCCGGTTGACCCAATTATGTGCGCCCAGGTCGTCGAGACCCTGGCGCGCGCCGTCCATTTCGCCCACGAACGCAAGATTATTCATCGCGATCTTAAGCCAGCGAACATCCTCTTGTCCGGCTCCACTCAAGATTCACTCACCACTCACCACTCACCACTCACCGCTACTCTCAAGATTGCCGACTTCGGCCTCGCGAAACGTCTCGACCGCGATGCCGGACAAACGCGGACCGGCTCGATCATGGGCACGCCGAGCTACATGGCGCCGGAACAAGCGTCGGGCGACGGCGCCGACGCGATCGGTCCGGCGACGGATGTGTACGCCCTCGGCGCGATTCTGTACGAAATGCTCACGGGCCGGCCGCCGTTTCTGGGCGTGACGCCGCTCGACACGGTTCGGCAAGTTTTGCACGACGAGCCGGTGCCGCCGCGACGCTTGCAACCGGGCGTGCCGTTCGATCTGGAGACGATTTGTTTGAAGTGCCTCGCGAAGGAACCGGGCAAGCGTTACGCCGGCGCCGACGCGCTCGCCGATGATCTGGCGCGTTTTCTGGGCGGTCAACCGATCCTTGCTCGTCCAACCAGCCGGCTCGAACGAGCGCAAAAGTGGATCAAGCGCCGCCCTGCCCTCGCCGGTTTGCTTTTCGCGTCCGCTATCGCCGCGCTTTTGCTCGTGGGGCTTGGGGTGGGCGCTTATTACAGCGCACTCTTGCAAGCGTCGCTGGACGAGACCGAGAAACAACGTCAACTCAAGCATCGCTATCACTATCTCGCCGACATGAACCTCGCCCAACGTGATTGGCGCGACCGGCAGACGCCGCGAATGTTGACGCTCTTGAAGGCGTACGAATCGGCCAGGCCGGGCGAACGCGACTTGCGCAGCTTTGAGTGGGCGTACCTGTCCGGCTTGTGCCATACACAAACCATGACGTTCGCGGAGCATGCGCACCCCGTGACATGCGTTGCGATCAGTCCGACCGAGAACCTCGCGGCGTCCGGCAGCGGTACGAGCACGTTCACCGGCGGCGACACCGAAGGCTTCGGAGAAGTGCGCGTCTGGGATCCGGCGACCGGCAAGCTGCGTCACGTTCTGCGCGGGCACAAGCGCGAGGTCAACGCCGTCGCGTTCAGCAGCGACGGCAAGTTGCTGGCGTCGGGGGGGCGTGACAATAAAGTGCGCATCTGGAACGTCGCCAGCGGCGCAGAGATTCATGTGTTGAACGCGACTGGCGAGGTCCGGTCCGTCGCGTTCCATCCGACGGAGCCGAAATTGGCTGCCGGCACAAGCGGCAAGGACGGGCGAATCCTCGTCTGGAACACGCGGACCGGACTCGAGGAGCGAACGAATTTCAAGCACGACAACGCGGCGTTGAGCGTTGCGTTCAGCCCGGACGGCCGCTGGCTCGTCGCCGGCTGCGGCGAACCGCGCAACCCTCGTTCGGGCGAAATTTACATCTGGGAGACGCCGACCGGCAAATTCTCGCAGTTATTGCTCGAACAGGACGGCCCGGTCGCGGCGCTGGCGTTTCACCCCGACGGAAAAACGTTCGCCTCCGCCGGCGAGGGCTTCATCCGCATCTGGACCATTGGCGACGCCGACCCGATTAAACGCTGGAAGGCCCATCGCGAACGCGTCAATGCCCTGGCGTTCGACAAAACCGGCGACCGGCTCGCCTCGGGCTGCACGGATTCCTCGGCCGCCATCTGGAATTGGCTGAAAGTCGAGGACCCGGAAATTCGCCGAGGGCACACCGGCGGCGTTCGCGGCGTCGCATTCACCTCCGACGGCGCACAGCTCTTGTCCGCCGCCAACGACGGAACCGTCAAGGTTTGGCCGGCGCGCGGGGACCAGGAATTCCATGCGCTGATGGGCCATCGTGATCACGTGAGCGAAGTCGCATTCAGTCCCGACGCGAGCCGACTCGTCTCGGCCGGGCACGATCAAACGGTCCGCATCTGGGAATCCGCGCGGCCAGACGAGCATCGCCAACTGATGGGACACACTGGCGCCGTCCAGTGCGTCGCTTTCGTTTTCGATGTCAAGAAAGACGCGCAGGCATGGCACATCGTGTCGGGCGGCGATGATGCGACGATTCGCTTCTGGGACGCGGCCGGCTTGAAGGAGGTCGATCGACTGGACACGCCGCGCGAGCAAGTCCGAGCGCTCGCCGTCAGCCGGGACGGCACGCACCTCGCTTATGCCGGCGTATGGGACGGCGATGAGAACTTACCGGCGGACATTACCGTGCTCGACACGCGGACGAAGAAACGCATTGCAACCTTGCGGGGGCACAACAGTCATATAGCATCGCTGGCGTTCCGGTCGGACGGTTTGCGTCTCGTCTCCGTCAGCTCCGGCGAAGTCAAGATTTGGGACATCGCCTCCGGCGGCGAAATTGCATCGATTAAACGAACGAACGCATCGAAGCCGCGTGCCGTGTACAGTCCGGATGGCAAGCGTCTCGCGGTCGCGAATGGCGACGTGGACAAGGGGCGCATTGCCATTCTTGACGCGAACTCCGGCAAGGAGGAAGGGATCCTGTTGAACCATTCGGGCCTGGCGACGGCGCTCGCCTTCACCCCGGACGGCGAAAGGCTCGTCACTACGGACGGGCAACTCGGCGCACCCAACATCAAGCTCTGGGACGTGCAAACCGGTCAGGAAGCGCTCAGCTTGCGCGGCCCGACCGGTCTGGTCCGGAGTCTCGTGTTCAGCGCCGACGGCCGACGCCTGGCGTGCAGCGGCGGCCCGCTTGGGCAACCGCTTGGCGAGATTATCGTGTGGGAGTCGCGTCGCCGTTAGGCGCCGGCGTGAGGTCCTCCGAACCCCGGGGTTCGGAGGACCTCGGCCCGGGCCTTCTTGGACTATTTCTTGCCGTCCTTGTTGTTGACCGAAGGTGAAACGAACTCCTTGAGCAGGCCGCCTGGATGATAACTCATCCGCGCTTCCTCGCCGCCGGGAAACGTCAGTCGTTCCAGGTAACCGTCCGCGTTGACATCCATGGCAATCTTCTTGTCCTTGAAGACCAACGCTTGCGGCCGGCCGTTTTCGTCGCGTTCGATGGTGATACTGACGCTCTTCGCGTCTTCAATCCCGATTAGTCGGCCGTCGTCGTTGTAATCGAAACGCATGCGCACCGCTTTGGTAAGCGGGTCCAGCGTCTCGAGGTGCTGGCCGACAGCATTGAACTTGTACAACTCCTTGCCGTCGGGCGACGGGACGGCGATCTCGGTGTTGGTGAAGCCGGGCATGGGCGGGCTGATGCGGCGGACGCGTTGGCGAATGTGTCGAACGTCGGCCTTGCCTTCGCCGCGCTGGAACTGGGCGTCGTAGAAGTAGAGACTGCCGTCCGGTCCGAAGGCGAGGCCGATCGGATAGCTGAGCTTGGCAAGCCGGGCGGGACTGCCATCGCCGGTGAAGTCGCCGTACTCCTTTTTTTGTGCGACGCCGGCGAGTGTGCGGACGATCCCGTCAGGACCGACATGGCGAATGCGATGATTGCCCGTGTCCGCGATGTACAGGCTGCCGTCGGCGCCGACGGCGAGCCCCGTGGGATCAAAGAACTTCGCCTTGAGCGCGGGACCGTCGTCGCCGCCGAATTCCCTGGACTCATCCTGCAAAAACATGCCGGCCACGGTCGTGATGATGCCGGACGTGCTGATGCGGCGAACGACGTAGTTGCCCAGATCGGTGAAATACAGACTGCCGTCCGCTCCGATCGCGAGGCTGGTCGGCCAAAAGAGCCTGGCTTTGACGGCGGGACCGTTGTCGCCCGAGTAACCTTTCACGGTCCCGGCGACGGTGGTGATGATCCCGTCGGGCGTCACGCGCCTGATGCGGTGATTCCCCTGATCGGCGACGTAGAGCGTACCATCGGGGGCGACCGCAATTCCACTGGCAAACTTGAACCGGGCCTTGAGCGCCGCGCCGCCGTCGCCCTCGAAACCTTGGCCATTGCCGCCTGCGATCGGGGTGAGCGCACCACTTTTCAGATCCAGTCGGAGAATGCGATGGGAGTAGTCATTTTCCACAATGAAGAGGCTGCCGTCCGGTCCCAGGGCAATGGCGCCGGGTTCTTGCAAGTATATTTCGGTGGCCTTGCCGCTATGCTCCTTGCCGCCGCCGGCGATCGTGGTGATCGTGCCGTCGTTATCAATTCGTCGGACGCGATTGTTGGCGTCGGTGACAAATAACGTGCCGTCCGGCGCGACTGCCAGACCGCGCGGGGAAATGGACGTTCGTCGGAGTTTCGTGCCGGCGCCGTCGCCGGCTTTGGGATTGTCGAGTCGCGCATCCAGCGCGGGGCCGCCGTCGCCGAGCGCTTTTTGCTTGCCGCCGCCCGCGACGGTGCTGATCGTCAGATTGCCAATTGCGCCACCAGTATTCGCGGCATGCCGCTCACCGTTGCCCAGATACAGGATGCGGCCCGCGGGATCGTACGCGTGCTGCATGTCGAAGCTCCAGCCGCCCAGGCCGAATACGCGGGCGTCGAAGAAGCCGAGCGTCACTTCATGTTCTTGCCAGAGCGTGACCTCCTGGCGCGTGCGGCTGCCGGTGATGATCTCGCCGTTGCCGTTCGAGCCGAAGACCGCGGTTTGCTCGTACACGCCGTCGTAAACGTAGCCGATGCGCACGCGCACATTCTGAGCGCCGACGAGCGGTCGGCCGAAGACGTCCTTACCGTCCCAGGTGAACACATAGAACTGATCGGGCTGAGCCGGCAACGTAACTTCGATGCGCTGCCCGGCGATATAGATTTCGATGACGATCTGCTTGACGCTCTTGGGCAGATCCTTGCCGCTGACCGGGATGCGAACCGTGCGCGGCCCCTTGGCGCCGGGCATGCGATCGCTGTCATGATTCATCATCCACAGGAATGCGAGCACCTTCTCCCGCCTGGGCGGCGGCGCGTCCGGCGTCGGCGTCGGCGGCGGCTGGCGCGGCGGCACGGCGTCGCGCGGCGGACTGAAGCCCCAGTTAAGGTCCCAGATGCTGAAGTGCGGTATCGCCACGCGCCACAGGCTCGTGCCGACCTTGTACGTCTTCGCCAACTCTTGGCGTTCCTCATTCGTCACCTTGAGCGCCGCCAGTTCCTTCGCGTCGGCAGGCTTGTCTTTGCCGTTGACGTCCAGGTCCGCCATGCCTTTGTTAATCGCCACAATCTTGACGATGCGGCCGCTCTCCGATGCGACCCAGGCGCCTTTGTCCGGATCGAAGTAACCCAGCGGCACCGGAATGCCGACCGGGAAGTTGAGGAAGTTCTCGACATAGTGCACGACCGCCTTGTCGAAATGGACGGACTTGGCGCCCGCCGCGATCGCTTCATCGACGCTCAACTCGACGCAATACGTGAACGCACTGTTCGCGGGCAACGGCGCCGGCATGCGATCCGGTCCCTTGTCGCCGGCGGTGTATTCCGTGGCGCGAACGTTCATGGTGTCGAGCGGCACTTTTTTGCCGCCAATCGCCATCACGGCCTTCGTGCCGCTTTGGAAAACCAGCATCGCCTGGCGTTCGCCGTCCTTGTCCTTGACCTTGCTTCCGCGCGCAATCTGAATGTCCTTGCTGCCGGTTTTCACCGGCGTGACCTTCGCGTCGATCGTCGTCATGACGACGGGCGGCAACCATGCGTAGTCCTGCCACGGCGCGGCGGCCTGCCGCCAGACGGGCAGATAACCTTCGCGCGTGAAGCCGACCGTCATGAGACTGCCGCCGTTGACGCACATGTTAAAGGTGCCGTCATCCTTGCTATGGGTCTTGCCATAACTCGGCTGATTCTGGATCGAAATGTTGACGCCCTCGAACGGCTGCTTCTCGTCCTTGTACACTAGACCGCGAAGTGTTGCGGTTCGCTTGGCATCGAGTGCAAGTGGATCGAGACCGATTTGCACCGCATCGGGACCGGCATGGAGGAATTCCATCGCCGCCGAAAAGGACACGGGCATCGCGTCGGGCAACGTCGGCCTGTTGTCCTTCTTCGCCGAGCCGTTCTTGTCGTTGACGTTGCCGTTGCCGTTGCCGTTGTTTTTTTTGCCGGGGTTTTGCACGATCGGCGGTTTCTTGTCATCAACCTTCGGCTGCGGGTTCCTCGACCACCAGAAGTATCCGCCGGTGCCGAGCGCCGCGATAATTGCGACGGCCCCAAGAATCGGCAGAAGCAGCGAACGTTGCGTGTTTTTGGCGTTCATGTTTATCTCGCAAGTTGAAAGCCCGATGTGGTCATTGAGTAATTTATTCGCTCGCGGAGACAACAACCACGGAATCTCCGCGTGAATCCAAAGAGCCGCGCACGAAGTAAGCGGGTTCTCAAACACCGCTTACTGCGTGCTCGGCTCTGTTTCACTTTCGTTTCATCTGCTCCTCGCAATACCGCAGATTGTTCGTCAGATGCGAGTTGCCCGGCAGGTGCTGCAGGCCTTGCTCAAAGACGCGAATCGCGGCGGTCCAGTCCGAGCTGTCCATGTGCTTGCCGGCCCATTCGTCGAACGTGGCCACGAGATTGTTGGTGAGATGGCTATCCTTGGGCATGCTCTTGAGCGCTGCGACATACACCGCCACGACTTTCTCCCAATCCTTCTTCTCGCGATGCTCCTGAGCGTGCGTGTCGTGAACGTTGAGCGCGAGCTGTCGGCACGTTTGCTTGTCGCCGAGCAAGGTCTTGTGCTCCTCGATTCGGCGGAGCGCCTCGTCGTACTTCTTGGCCTTGAGTTCCTTCATGACGATCTGCGAAACGAAGGCCTTGCGATTTTGCAGCGCCTTGGCATCCTTCGGCGCCAGCTCCAGGTTGACGCGGATGACCTCGAGGGCCTCGGCGTGTTTTTCTTCGCAGGACAGATCAACGCCCCAGTTCGTCAGGTTCGCCAACGCGTTTTTGCTCGCCGACACGTTCGTCTTGTCGAGCGCCAACGCACACAGGTTGGCGTGCAACGCCTGGTGATATTGCTTCTTCTTTTCGAAGCCGACGCCGTGGTTGTAATAAATCGTCGCGATCAACGCGAGGTCGCCGATCTCGTGCTTGTTGGTTCGCTTCATGTTCTCGCTCACGTTGAAGCCCTTGGCGTTGGTCGTCTCGACCGGGATGCGTTTGTCGCCGTCGCACAGCACGGAGAAGGCGTGCCCCATGCCGGTCGTGCTGGCGGGAATCGAATACGCCTTGACTTCAAGACCGAGGCGCTGGGCGAGGAGGTTGTACAGCACGGCCGAGGAGACGCAGTTGAACTTGCCCGTATCCAGGACGACGGTCAGATCGGTCTGCTCGGATTCGTAGCCGTTCTTCATCGGGCCGGCGTGCAAAAATTGCAGCAGCTTGTCGCCCTTCGCCTTGATGTTGTCGATGCCCTCGAGCGCCTTGCGGGCGTCCGCTTCAATCGAGTCGAGTTTTTCGCAATACTCCTTGCGTTTCGCCGGCTCGACGGCTCCGGACGCGATCAAGGCGGCCTCGGTCAGCGTAAACGTCTCCAGCTTTCCCGTCGCGGCCTCGGCCAACATCTTCGCTTCATCCGCGTGCAGGCGGAGCGTTTTGCCTGAGACCTTTTCCAGGTCCTTGATCTGCTCGATCGCCTTCGTCGCCGGCACGACAAACGGATACTTGCCAGCTTTCTCGGTCGCCGGCGCCTGGCTCAACGCGACCGCGAACAGGACGACGAACAACGCAGCGGATTGAAGAAGACGTTTCATGGCTAACCTCCCGTTGGGTGAATCTTTGGTTCTCACCACTGATACGGGAGGTGTGACAGCGACACATTTTGCTGGATGATTAAATACGTAACTTAAAATATAGTAATAAGTTACTTCTAATTATGAGTATTTTCGTTTTGGCAGTATTCGGCGGACGATGTGTGTCGAGCGAACGCCGAACGAAATCTGAACTGTGGTCGAAATGCTGCGATTGACCATTGCAATTGCGGTTGTGTCCTCTTAAACTGTCCCCAATCCACTCTGCACAGGATGGCCATTCTCATTGTTAACGAATGTTAATGAGCTTCCGATGTTGACCAAACTCTCGCTCGCGCTCCTCCTCTTCGTTCCGGTCCAAACGCCGACAACGATTCCCGCCGGCATTGGCAAAAGCGAGATCCACGTCGGCGGCCACGCGCTAGAGCTTTTTACCTATCGGCCAAAAGACTACCAAGACGGGCCGTTGATCGTCGTCTTCCATGGCATGCTGCGCAACGCCGACACGTATCGCGACAACGCGATCGGCATGGGTGATCGGCACAACGCATTGATCATCGCGCCCGCATTTGATTCGAAGCGATTTCCCAACGAGGCGTACCAATCCGGCGGCCTGCTCAAAAAGGGAGAGTTGCAGCCCAAGGATCAATGGACCTGGAGTCTCGTGCCGAAGCTCGTTGATGAGATTCGCAAGCGCGAAGGCAAGCCGAAGATGCCGTACTATTTGATCGGCCATTCTGCGGGAGGCCAGTTTCTGTGCCGGCTCACGGGTTTTGTGCCGACGGCGGCAGAGCGCATCGTCGTCGCGAATCCGGGCGGGCATCTCTTTCCGTCGGAGGATTTCCCCTTTCCTTATGGCTTCGGCAAGCTGCCGAAGGAATTGAACGGCGACGACGCGCTCAAGCGTTATCTCGAGCAGCCGATGACGATCTACGTCGGCAGCGCGGACAAGCTCAAGGACAATTTGCCGCAGGGTGAAATTGCGAACAAGCAAGGCCCCGACCGTTACACACGTGGTAAAAACTGCTTCAAGGTTGCTCAAGAGCTGGCCAAGGACAAGGGCTGGACGTTCAACTGGCGCATCGTCGAAGCGCCGGACATCGGCCACGACGCGAAGGCGATGTTCAATCATGCGAATTGCAAGGAAGCGCTGTTCGGAAAGTAATCGTGGTGCAGGCGGCTCGCCTGCACAAAATGAATACGTGCAGGCGAGCCGCCTGCACCACGGGTCGAGTCTCTGGAGTTACCCATGTATCGCCGTCACGTCACTTTTTTCATCGCAATCAGCTTCACATTCGTCAGCTTGCCGTTCCTGGCCGCGCAGGATCGCTTGAAGTCCATGCCGGGGAACGATCAGTACGAGAAGATGAGCAAGCTGATCCCGACGTCCGTCAAGCTCGGCGCCGCGAACGTCACATGGAAGGACGGCGGCAAGGCGTTCGAGTACGCCAACGACGGCACGCTCTATCGTTACGACATCGCCGAGCGCAAAGCGACCGAGATCGGCAAAGCCAAGACGCCCGCCGGCCCGTTCAACAAAGGCGGCTTCAAGGGCGGCAAAGGCGGCGACGGCAAGGGCGGCGATTTCAAGGGCGGCGGCATCCCGGCGCGCGGCCGACAGGCGGCCAGCGCCCTCGCGCCCAATAGCAAACTCAAGGCGTTCTATCGCGATCACAACCTCTGGATCAGCGATCCCAAGGGGGGCTACGAATTCCCCGTCACCCAGGATGGCAACGCCAAATCCCGCGTCAAGTACGGCACCGCGAGCTGGGTCTACGGCGAAGAATTAGGACAACGCACCGCGATGTGGTGGTCGCCCGACTCGAAGAAAATCGCGTTCTACCGCATCGACGAAAGCAAAGTCCCCGATTACTTCCTCCAGCTCGATCAGACCAAGGTGCAAAGCAAATTGGACATCGAAGCGTATCCGAAAGCCGGCGCGCCCAATCCGATGGTCGATGTTTACCTGTTCGATCTCGAAACCAAGAAGACGACACTCATCGACGTCCGCGACGGCAAACCGTTCGAGAATACGTGCATCGGGCATTATGTCTATCGCATCTCCTGGTCGCCCGACGGC
>DAIOGM010000137.1:0-16015 GCA_036745215.1 Gemmataceae bacterium | reverse complement strand
ACCATGGCCAAGGGGATCGGCAACGGCGCCCCGCTCGGCGCCTGCGTCACGCGGGCCGAAATTGCCAAGACGTTGACCAGTCGCATTCACTTCAACACCTTCGGCGGCAACCCCATTTCCATGACGCAAGGCCTCGCGACCCTTGAAGTGATCGATCGCGACAACATTCAGGAGAACGCGCGCAACGTCGGCGCGCATCTCAAGGACCGCCTTCTGGAATTGCAAGAACGGCACCCGCTGATCGGCGAAGTGCGCGGCCTCGGCCTCATGCTCGGCGTCGAGCTGGTGCGCGATCGCGCTACCAAGGAACCCGCCTCGAACGAAACGGCGGACGTGCTCGAACGTTGCCGCCAACGCGGACTCCTCCTCGGCAAGGGCGGCCTGTTCGGCAACGTCCTTCGCATCAAGCCCCCCATGTGCCTGACCAAGGATGACGCGGATTTCCTGGTCGATTGCCTCGACGAGACGCTCAACCTGGCGCGTCGTTAATTGGGCGATGTCGGCCTCGCGTGCCCTTATTTCCGTACAATCGACTGGAGCGACAAAAAGCCCATCCAAGGAACGCCACATTCAGAGCCAGCGCGTTTCGCTGTCAGCAAACGTGTTCAATTGGACGAAATGGCTTCAGGCGGCTGGCCGAAACGGATACACTACTAAAGGGATTAGAGTCTTTTCAAACCATCTTGTCGTGGATGGTGAGATGCACGTTTTGGAGACCGGAATCCGCAGGCAATCGTGAGGTGTGGCAAGGTAATTTTCGCTGACTGCCGACGCCCCGACTCCTGACTCCTCAAATTGGCACCGCGGTTCACGGGAAATTTGCTCATGACCTGGTTAACGTGGTTGCGGAAGCTTTCCAAAGAAATAGTGAAGCGGAACATGGCGCCGGCCCGACGCCGCAGTGCGAAGGGCGAACGGTTAAGCATCGAACGTCTCGAGGATCGGATCACGCCGGCCACGCGCACCTGGACCGGCCTGGCCCCGGGCCTCAACGACCTCTGGAGCAACGCCGCCAACTGGGACACGAACACATTACCAGTGGCCGGCGACACGGTCATCATCCCCGCGACACCGAACAGTAACAAGGTCATCTTCAACGCGGGCATTTCGATCGCCAGCCTAACTTGCGATGAGCCCTTTGAGCTTCAGGGCGACACGTTGACGGTGACCGGCGACTTGCAGATGCAAAACGGCCGATCTTTCACGCTCATGACGGGGGGCACTCTCGCCAGCGCGACGATCTTGGCTGGGACGACCATCACCGGCACGAATTCCGGGGGAACACTGGCCGGCGTGACGCTCCGAGGCACGCTCGACCAGACCAACAATGCCAACGTCATCGTCGCCGTCACCGGAGGCCTGACGCTGGACGGCGGCGTCGTGAAACTGGGCGGCGACACCGCCGCCACCGCCGGCAATTATGGCGTGCTCTCCTTCGACGGCCCCGTCCCGCAAACGTTGGGCGGCGCCGGCACGGTCGTGTTCGGAAACAGTACCTTCAACTACCTTCGCGCCGGCCCCGCGCCTGCCTCGGTGTTGATCATCGGCCCCAATATCCTCGTGCGCGGCCACACCGGGACGATCGGCTACCACACCGGCGGCTTTGGCGGTTCCACCAACGTCACGTTCACCAACCAGGGAACCATCCGCGCCGACATGCCCGGCGGCACGATCACGCTCAACGGCAATAGCTGGCTCAACGCCGGCACGATCGAGGCGACCGCCGCCGCGAACCCGATCGCCACGGCGACTCAGGTTAGCAGCACCGTGACGATCACGACGACCGCGCCCCATGGATTCAGCGGTGGGCAGCGCGTCGTCATCGCCGGCGTAAGCGTGGCGGGCTACAACGGTGTTTTCACCATCTCGTCCGTAACCAGCGCGACCACGTTCACTTACACCAATACGGTTACCGGCCTGGCCGCGTCGGGAGGCGGAACCGCGAAGGTCGGCGGCAACCTGGATTTTCGAAGCACGGCAGCCGGTGCGCCCGCGTGGACCAGCAGCACGACCGTGAGCGTTGACGCCGGAACTCTGACGGTGACCGGGACGGTGACCGCGCCGGCTATCGGCTGGTCGTCCGCCGGCATCACTGCGACCAACGCCGTCCTCAACCTGGGGGGCACGTTCACCCAGGCGAGCATGGGGACCTTCACGCGCACCGGCGGGACGGTCAACCTCGCCGGCACGCTGAACGCCGGCTTGACATTGGACGCCGCCACCGGCTCGTGGCGGCTCATGGGCGGCACCATTAACGGCGGCGCCGTCACGACCACGGGCGGCGCCGTGTTGATCGCCACGTCCAACGGGGGCAGCCTGGCAGGCGGCGTCACCCTCGACGGCACGCTCGACATGACAACCGGTTCCAATGTCGGAATCAACGTCACGGGCGGTCTAATCCTCGTGGCCGGCAGCGTCGTGCAACTGGGCGATAACGGGGGCAATAATGGCGCGCTCTCCTTCGATGGCGTTGGCAGCCAAACGCTGGGGGGAACCGGCACCATCGTCTTCGGCAACAACGCCTTCAACTTTCTCCGCGCCGGTCCCACCGCCGGTTCGATCTTGACCATTGGCCCCAATATTGTCGTGCGTGGCCACACCGGGGCCATCGGTTATAGCACCAATTTTGGCGGTTTCCCCAACGTCACCTTCATCAATCAAGGGACGATCCGTGCCGACATGCCCGGCGGCGTCATCACGCTCAACGGCAACAACTGGACGAACGCGGGCACGATCGAGGCCACCGGCGCCGCGATCGCCATCACCTCGGCGACTCAGTCGAGTTCGGTCGTGACGATCACGACCACGGCGCCGCACGGCTTCTCCGCGGGACAGCGCGTCGCCATCGCCGGCGTGGGCGTGGCGGGCTACGACGGACTTTTCACGATCACATCCGTTGCCAATTCGACAACGTTCACTTACACCAATACCGTTACCGGCCTGGCCGCTTCGGGCGGCGGAACGGCGAAGGTCGGCGGCAGCCTGGATTTTCAAACCACGGCGGCCGGTGCGCCCGCGTGGACCAGCAGCACGACCGTGACGGTTGACGCCGGAACACTGACGGTGACCGGGCCGGCTGTCGGCTGGACGACCGCGGGCATCACCGCGACCAACTCCGTCCTCAACCTGGGGGGCACGTTTACCCAGGCAAGCCTCGGGACCTTCACGCGCAGCGGCGGCATCGTGAACATCACCGGTACGCTCAATAGCGGCCTGACGCTGGACGCCGCCACCGGCTCGTGGCGGATGCTGGGCGGCACCATCAACGGCGGCAACGTGACGACCTCGGGCGGCGCCGCTCTGTTCGGCACGACAATCAACAGCTTTTTTAACGGCGGCGTCACGTTGGACGGCACGCTCGACCTGACGACCGGCGCCGACGTCCAAGTCAATGTCACAGGCGGGCTGACCCTCGTCGCCGGCAGCGTCGTCAAGCTCGGCGACTTCTCCGGCAGCAATTATGGCGTGCTCAGCTTCGATGGCGTCCAAACCCTGGGCGGCACGGGCGCCATTGTTTTCAGCAACAACTTCTTCAATTTGCTTCGCGCCGGTCCCATTGCCGGCGCGGTCCTGACGATCGGCCCCGGCATCGTCGTTCGCGGCCACACCGGCGCGGTCGGCTTCCACGCCAGCTTTGGCGGCACGAACAACGTCGCCATCATCAACCAGGGCCTCATTCGCGCCGAGGGCGCCTTCGGGACGTTGACGGTCAACGGCACGAACTGGTCCAACAGCGGCACCATCGAGGCGGCCGGCGGCGCGATCAATCTGCTCGGCTCGTGGTCCAATACCGGCACCCTGCGCTCCGCGGGCGACACGACGGCAATTGCCGCGTCGCCGACCGGGGCCACCAAGTCCGGCTCCACGATTACGATCACGACGTCGGTTGCACATGGCTTTGTCGTGGGCCAAAGCGTCATCATCGCGGGCGTGGGATTGTCAGGCTACAACGGCACGTTCACGATCACGTCCGTGCCCAGCGCGACGTCATTCACTTATGCGGCGAGCGCGAGCGCGCTGGACGATTCGGGAGGCGGAACCGCGACGCTCAATTCGTCGCTCAGCCTCGGCGGCACGTTCAACAGCGCCACTTTGGGCACGGTCACCGGCGCCGGCGGCGTCATCAATCTCACCGGCGTCGTGACCAACACCGCGGGCACGCTGACCTTGAACCAATCCTGGCGGTTTCTGGGCGGCGCCATCAATGGCGGCAACGTCACGACGGTCGGCGCCGCAGCATTGATCGCAACCACGACCGCCAGCTTCTTGACCAACGGCGTCACTTTCGACGGTACCCTCGACATCACAAGCGCCGCCGGCGCCTTCGTGACCGTCACCGGCGGGTTGACGCTCGCCAACAACGCCGTCGTGAAGATCGGCAGCAACACCGGCAACTATGGCGTCCTTAGCTTCAACGGCGGCACGCAGGCCTTCGGCGGCACGGGCAGCGTTCTCTTCGGCACCAGTCTTCAGAATACGATGTGGATGGGCCAAACCTCCGGCACGTCCCTGACCATCGGCCCCAACATCCTGGTGCACGGCCAAAGCGGCATTGTCGGCCCCAACACGAACACCCTTGGCGGCGTCACCAACTCCTCTTTCCACAATCAGGGCACGATTCACGCCGACGTCGCCAACGGCACGATCAAGCTCGACGGCTTGAATTGGTCCAACTCGAACACCATCCAGGCCGTCGCCGGCGCCACGTTGACGCTGGCCGGCTCGTGGAGCAACAACACCGGCACGATCACCGCGCCGGCCGCCTCCACGTTGAATCTCGGCGGCACGTTCAGCACCGCGAATCTCGGCCTGATCAATAGCGCCGGCGCGACGGTTAACATCACCGGCACGTTGATCAACGCCGGCGAAGTATTGACCTTGAACGACACCACCGGTTCGTGGCGGCTCTCTGGCGGCACGATCAACGGCGGCACCGTCGTGACCACCGGCACGAACGCCCTCGTCGCCACCGCCAGCCCTTTCGGCAACCTGACCAGCGGCGTGACCATCGACGGCACGCTCGACATCACGAACGTCTCCGACGCGCGGGTGATCGTCACCGGCGGATTGACCCTCGCCAACAACGCCGTCGTGAAGATCGGCAGCAACAACAACAACAACGGCGTCCTCAGCTTCAACGGCGGCAACCAGACGTTCGGCGGCAACGGCAGCGTTCTCTTCGGCAACAACACGCAAAACACACTCTGGACCGGCCAGACCGCCGGCGCCACCCTGACGATCGGCCCCAACATTCTGATCCATGGTCAGAATGGCGTCATCGGCGTCAATACCGCGTCCCTGAGCGGCTCCGCCAACGCCGCCTTTATCAATCAGGGCACGATCAGCGCCGATGTCGCCGGCGGCGCCATCAAGCTTGACGGCACGAACTGGACCAACAGCGGAACGGTCGAGGCGAACAATGGCGGCACGATCCTCACCGCGGGCGCCAACACCAACTTCGCCGCCGGCACGCTCACCGGCGGAACCTGGAAGGTGTTTGCCGGCAGCACCCTGCGCTTCATTGGCGCCGCCATCACCACGAACGCCGCAAGTATCGTCCTCGACGGCGCCAATTCCAACTTCTTCAGCAACGCCAGCCCCGGCACGACCAGTGCGCTGGCCGGCTTCGCAAGCAACTCGGCGGCGGGCAGCTTCGCCGTCCAGAACGGACTCAGCCTCATCACCAGCGGCCCGTTCTCGAACGCCGGCAGCGTGACTGTGGATGCGACCGGCGGCGTTAGCACCTTCACCGTGACCGGCGCGTACACGCAAACCGGCGGCAGCACCAATCTGATCAACGGCGGCGTCCTGGCGTCCACGACCAACAGCGTCCTCATCTCGGGCGGCACGTTGCAAGGCAGCGGATCGGTCGCGGGCACGGTGACCATCGCGAGCGGCGCCACCCTTTCGCCCGGCGCCAGCCCCGGCATTGTGAGCACCACCGGCTTGAACTTGAACGCCGGCTCAACGTTCGTCGTCGAAATCAACGGCTTCGTCCCCGGCGCCGACTACGATCTCGTCGAGGTCAACGGCGACGTCAACCTTGGCGGCGCCACGCTTTCCGCCAGCCGACTCGCCGGCTTCGTGCCGGCCGTCGGCACGCCGTTCACGATCATCAATGTCACCGGCGGCACGGTGAGCGGGACCTTCGCTCAGGGCAATTCGATCCTCATCGGCGGCGTCACCTTCGACATCAATTACGCCGGCGGCGACGGCAACGACGTGGTCCTGTCGGCGCAGCCGCCGACGGTGTTCGTGGACGACACCTGGTTCGGCACCGACATCGGCGCCAATCCCTTGAACGATCCGATCGGCGGCCTCATCTTCGGCTACAACGCCTTCAGCGACATTCAGAGCGCGATCAACGAGGCCGCGGTCAATAGCACGGTGACCATTTACGGCGGCGCCTACACGGATTTGGTCAACGTCAACAAAGTGTTCGCCGCGATTACGACGGTCGTCAACAGCACCATGCCGGCGGAAACGCTCGTCACCCTGAACGGCACGCTGACGCTCAGCGAGAACACCACGATCAACACCGCGACGGCCAATTTCACCGTGAACGCGCCCATCGACGGCGGCGCGGCCCTGAGCAAATCCGGCGCGGGCACGCTGGCATTGACGACCGCCAACAGCTACGCCGGCGGCACGACGTTGAGCGGCGGCGTCCTTCGAATCAGCGCCGACAACCACCTGGGTTCCGCCAGCGCGGTCGCGATCAACGGCGGCACGCTGCAGATCGCCGGCACGTTCACGTCCGCGCGGACGATCACCTTCGGCGGCGCCACGTCCACAATCCAGGTGGACGCCCTCCAAACCTTGACGTTGACCACGCCGGCAGGCGGCGCGGGCAGCCTGACCAAGACCGGCGCCGGCACGCTGGACCTTTCTGGCCTGGTCAACACCTTCGGCGGCGCCGGTCAAGCCGTCAACGTGAATGGCGGCACTCTCCGCATCAGCGCGGACGCGGGCCTGGGCAACAGCGCCAACGCCCTCACGTTCAACGGCGGCACGCTCTCGGCCACCGCCGGTTTCTCGACGAGCCGGAATGTCGCACTTAACGCGGGCGGCGGCACGGTGGACACCGGCGCATTCAGCGTCATCTTTGCAAACCCCGGCGTCATCAGCGGGGCAGGGGGGCTCGTCAAGATCGGGATCTCGCTCACACTGGCCGGTAACAATACGTTTGCCGGCGGCGTCACGATCAACGCCGGTGAACTCGCGGTCAGCTCCGACAACAACCTCGGTGGCGCTGGCAGCGCGGTTACCATTAACGCGGGCGTCCTGTTCGTTACGGCTGCGTTCGCGACGTCGCGCACCTTCACATTAGGCAACGCCGCGAGCACGATCCAAATAGCCAGCGGTCAAACGCTGACCGTCAATTCCGCCATCGGCGGCGCGGGCGCCCTCGGGAAAACCGGAGCGGGAACCATTGTCTTGACGGCCGTCAACTCCTACGTCGGCGGCTCGAGGATCGACGCCGGCGCCGTTTTCGTGAACGGCTCGATCGCCTCGGGCGTCATCGTCAACAACACCGGCACTCTGGCCGGTAACGGCGCCATCGGCGGATCGGTGCTCGTCAACAGCGGCGGCACGGTCAGCCCCGGAACCGCAACCACCACCGGCTTGCTCGCCATCACCGGCGGCTATACACAAAACGCCGGCGCCGCGCTCAATATCAATCTCGCCGGCCAAACCACGCCCGGCGTCGGCTTCGACGCGCTCACCGTCACCGGCGCCGCCAGCCTCAACGGTTCAATTAACGCTACCGTCGTCAACGGCTTCAGCCCGACGGCAAATGACAGCTATGGGGTCCTGTCATTCGCGTCCGTCAGCGGCGATTTCGCGTCGCCGACCGGCTTCGAGTTAGGCAGCAACCGCTTCCTCGTGAGAACGTTTACGCCGATGGCGCTCAATCTGGTCGTCAAGCTGCAACCCGTCATCACGAGCGCCAACCATGTCGCCTTACCACAAACGCTGCAGCGATCCTTCACCGTCACCACGACCGGCGTGCCCACGCCGACGCTGTCGATGACCGGCGCCCTGCCCAATGGCGTGACGTTCGTGGACAACGGCAACGGCACCGCGACTCTGGGCGGCACGCCCGAGCTCGGCTCGCTGGGCGATTACCCGCTCATCATCACCGCCGCCAACGGCATCGGCTCAAACTTCGACCAGAATTTCCTCTTGACCATCACGATCCCGCTGCCGGTCAGCGCCGTCAACGCGCTGCCCCCGTTCAGCCCCGAAAATTTCCTGGTCTCCTGGTCCGGCACCGACGAAGGCGGCCCCGGCATCGCTTTCTACGACATCTTCGTTTCCGACAACGGCGGTCCGTTCACGCTCTTCCAGGACAACACGACGCAGACCTCGGCACCGTTCACCGGCCAGAACGGCCACACCTACGGCTTCTACAGCGTCGCCACCGACCTTGCCATGAATTCCGAGCTGCCCCCCGCCGGCGCGCAGGCCACGACGATCGTGGACACGTTCGCGCCGACGAGCAGCGTCGCCGCGCTGCCGGCGTTCAGCCCCGGCAGCTTTGGCGTGTCGTGGTCCGGAAGCGACACCGGCCCGGCGGGGATCGCGACCTACGACATCTTCGTTTCCGACAACGGCGGCCCGTTCACGCTCCTTTTGGACAACACATCGCAAACCTCGTTGACCTTCAATGGCCAGCACGACCATGTATATGGCTTTTACAGCGTCGCCACCGACAACGCCGGCAACGTGCAAACGACGCCCGGAGGCGCTCAGGCCACGACCGAAGTCGATACCGCCGCGCCGACGAGCAGCGTCGCCGTGCTGCCGGCGTTCAGCACGCCCAACTTCACGGTGTCATGGTCCGGCAGCGACGTCGGCGGCTCCGGCGTCGCCAGCTTCGACATCTTCCGCTCCGAAAATGGCGCCGCCTTCACGCTTATCCTGGATAACACGACCGCGACCTCGGCGACGTTTAACGGCCAGGCCGGGCAGAGCTATGCGTTCTACAGCGTCGCGACCGACAACATCGGCAATCAGGAAGCAACCCCTGCCAGCGCCGACGCCCAGACGCGGACGGCGCTCTACCAGCAAACCATCCCCGCGTTTTTCGAGGACAATCTGGCGCCCCCCAGCGCGAAGGTCCTCGACTTGCTCAACCTGCACTTCACCGACGCTAACCCGATCGTCAAGCGCGGCATCGCCATCTCGCAAACGTCCGGCAACGGCACGTGGCAGTTCTCGGCCAACGGCATCACGTGGATCAGCGTCGGCGCGGTTTCGCCAGGTCAAGCGCGCTTGCTGCCGTTGACGTACCGCGTTCGCTTCCTGCCGGCGAAGAATGCGAGCGGCCCGGCCCAGTTGTACTACGCCGGCTGGGACGGCAGCTTCGGCACGGCCGGCGGCTTGTTCCCGATCACGAACGCCGGCGGGGCCAGCCCGTTCAGCGTCGACGTCGGCCTGGTGAACGCCCAGGTCAATGCGGTCAACGACGCGCCGACATGGACCGCCACCGCGCAGACGCTCCTTGTGCCCGATCAAACAAGCAACGCCGCCGGCAACCGAATCATCGACGTCGCGGGCCACCTCTTCAGCGATGTTGATGGCACCGCAATCTTCGGCGTCGCCGTCGTCGGACTGACGGGCATAACCAGCGGCAATTGGGAGTATTCCACGAACGACGGCGTCATCTGGACTCCATTCGACGTCGTCTCGGCCGCGGCGGCCCGTTTGTTAACCACGAACGACCGGATTCGATTTGTTGCCAATCCGGGCTTCAACGGCAAAGTCGCGATCTTGCTTCGCGCATGGGATGGCAGTTCGGGAACGCCCCCCAGCGGCGTCGCCAATCTCGTCGGCGTCGGCAAGATCGGTGGCAGCGCGCCATTCAGCGCCAACGTGCTCACGGTGACCGCGTTCGTCAATGCCGCGCCCACGCAGATCCAAGCAAACGGACCAGCGATTAACACGAATGAGGACAAGATCAGCATCGTCACGCCGGTCACGAGCCTGTTAACCGGCGTGTTTGGCGACACGCCCGGCGCGCTCCAGGGAGTCGCCATCGTCGGCGCGACCGGTCCGGGAACCTGGCAGTATACTTTGAATGGAATTACGTTCCTGGCAATGGGCGCCGTGACCGCGTCATCGGCTCGCCTGTTGCCGAGCACCGCGAAAGTTCGCTTCGTTCCCGCCGCCAACCAGAATGGAGCGGGCACGCTCGTCTATCGCGCCTGGGATCGGACGATGGGCGTGGCCGGCAGCCTGTTCAGCATCACCGCCACCGGCGGCGCGACCCCGTTCAGCTCGCTCGCCGCCACCAGCAATCTCACGGTCACGCCGATCAACGACGCGCCAACCTGGACCGCCCTTGCCCAGCCGGTGCCTTTCCCCGAAGATCCCCAGGCGTTCCTGAACGGCAAGACCGTCGCGGAAGTCGCCGCCAGTCTCTTCCTCGACGTGGACGGCGACCCGTGCGGCGTCGCGGTCATCGGGGTGACGGGCATCACCAACGGCACTTGGCAGTTTTTGATGGACGGCGACACGAACTGGACTGACCTGGTCCCCGTCTCGGCAAGCGCGGCCCGCTTGCTCCGAGGCATTGACAGGATTCGCTTCGTTCCCGCTCCGAGTTTCAACGGCAAAGTAACGATCCTGCTGCGCGCCTGGGACGGCAGCAACGGCGCCGCTGCGGGAAGCACCGCCAACCTCGCACTCGCCACCACGAGGGGCGGGACCACCGCGTTCAGCGCCAACATCCTGACCGTCACCGCGTTCGTCAACGCCGCCCCGACGATCCTTCCGGCGGGGCCCGCAATGACCACGCCCGAAGACAAGGTCAGTTTGCCGTTCACCGTATTGAATTTGTTTAACTTGGCCGGCGCCGCCGACACCGACGCCGGCGCTCTGCGGGGCATCGCCGTCGTCGGCGCCTCCGGTCCGGGGACCTGGCAGTATTCGCTCAATGGCACGACCTTCCTGCCGATGGGAACCGTCTCCGCATCGCTCGCCCGACTCCTGGCAAGCACGGCCAAGGTGCGCTTCGTGCCGGCCACCAACCAGAACGGCCCGGCGACGCTGACGTATCGCGCCTGGGACCTGACGGCCGGCAAGTCCGGCACGCTGTTCTCGATCACGGCCACCGGCGGCGCCTCCGCGTTCAGCGCCCTGGCAGCTACTAGCACGCTCACGATCCAGTCGGTCAACGACGCGCCGGTCGTGAACACGACCGTCAAGCCGTTCTTGACGCCGGTCCTCCCCGGCTCAGCCGAGCATGCTGGCAATCTGGTATCCGATTTGTTGGGCGGCGTCACGGATGCGGACGCCGGCGCCTTGCGTGGCATCGCCATCGTCGCCCTGGGCGGCATGACAACGGGCAAATGGCAATTCTTGATCAACAACGGCTCGGACTGGATAGACGTCGGCTTGGTATCAACTTCCAACGCGTTGCTCCTCCGCTCCGAGGATCGCATCCGCTATGTGCCTAACACCAACCCCCTCCTCTTCACGGGCTTGGCCACCCTGAGCTTCAAGGCCTGGGATCAACCGATCAGCGGCGCCGCCTTCGGTACGAAAACCACGACCATCGGCCCGGCGTTCAGCACCGCAATCGGAGTGGCGACGGTGCTCGTGAATACGGCGCCGGTTCTGAACCCATAGGACGCGACATCGAGCCCAATTAGCCGCCGAGGAAAGCTTTACCTCAAAATCCGAAATTCGAAATCCGAAACAAATTCGAATACCAAATTTCAAAAATCGAAGGCCTGCATCGGTTTGTTTTGATTTTTTCCTTTTCGTGCTTCGAATTTGTTTCGGATTTCGGATTTCGGATTTCGGATTTCGAGTTTCGGGGCAAGACCTCCGAGGATTGTGATCGGCTAGACGCGGCCGCGCTCCAGAATGAGATGCTTGCCCTTTTGCAGGTGCTGTTCGATCAACTCGCCGGCGCGATGACGATCGCCTGAAACGATGACGTCCACGATCGCGCGATGTTCCGCATGGCTGGCTTCAATTCGGCCCGGGTACAGGTGAAAGACCCGTGTAATCGTGCGGTGCATCTTTTGGCGGAGATTCTCCATGACGCGCAAGATCTCGTGATTATCCAGATAATGCGCGAACAGGAAGTGAAACTCCGCGTCCAGGGCGACGGCCGATGCGACGTCGCCGGTGTGCGACGTCGCGAGGAACGCGGCCAAATTGGCTTCGAGCCGTTCGATTTGTTCGCCGTTCAACCGTCCCGCGACGCACCGGAGCGTGAAGGACTCGAGGGCCGAGCGAATTTCGTAGAGATCGGCAATTTCGTGAACGGAGAACTCGCGCACGACGATGCCCTGCTGCGGAGACACCACCACAAACCCTTCCAGCTCGAGACGCTCCAGCGCAGCCTTCACCGGCGTCTTGCTCATGCCCAGCTCTTCAGCCAAGCGGCGCTCCGCCAAGAAAGAACCCGGCGCGTATTCCTCATTCAGAATGCGTTGCTTGAGTTCGTCGTAGGCGCGCTCTTTCAATAGGGCCGGCGCTGAATTGTTCGTTTGGGAGATCGTCTCCGATTTCGAATTCCCGTCCCGTAATACCGTCATGTTGGCTCCGCTCGGTTGATCGCAAAGCTAGTCCGACTTCAACACTAAGTTTTGGGGTTGAATACGGATCGGGAGGGCGAGGCTCCTGCCGAGCCGGAAGCATCGGAGTCGGCGTCCCACAATCCGTTTTTCGCGGGTGCACGGCTCGGCGGGAGCCTCGCCCTCCCGGCCAATCGCAACCCCAATATTTAGCCTTGATGTTGCACTAGGGCATTTTTTTCTGAAAATACACTTGCATATTGTACTGAGATCTCAGTAGAATCTCAAGACAATTCCAGAGGTTTTCGTCATGATCCGCTCAATCTTATTGGGTATTTCGGCAATCGCCGCGTTGAATGTCAGCTTTGCGCATGCGGGATCGCCGCCGAATCTCATTAAAGCAAAAGTGCCCGCCTTTCCGGGCGCGGAGGGCGGCGGCGCATGGACGCCCGGGGGCCGCGGCGGCAGCGTTTTCGCCGTCGCCAATCTGAACGATTCAGGCAAAGGCAGCCTCCGCGAAGCGTGCGAAGCAAAAGGGCCGCGCATCGTGGTGTTTCGCGTGGCCGGCATCATCACCCTGGAGTCGCCGCTGCGGATCCAGCATCCATTCATCACCATCGCCGGCCAATCGGCGCCGGGCGACGGCATTTGCGTCAAGGGGCACACGACCGAGATCAACACCCACGACGTCGTCATCCGCTACCTGCGCTTTCGCCGCGGCAACTTGAAAAGCAAGGACGACGCCCTGGGCGGATATCCGGTCGGCAACGTCATCGTCGATCACGTGTCCGCGAGCTGGGGGCTCGACGAGAATCTGTCCCTTTATCGCTTCATGCAAAAGCAAACGGCCGGCCCGGACAAAAAGCTCCCGGCCGAGAATCTCACCATTCAATGGTGCATCTCCAGCGAAGCGCTCGATCTGAACAATCATGCCTTCGGCGGAACCTGGGGCGGCAAGAACGCGTCGTTTCATCACAATCTCTTCGCCTGCAACACCGGACGCAATCCCAGCATCGGCTTCGGCGGCGGTTTTGACTTTCGCAACAACGTTCTTTTCAACTGGCGGCATCGCACCATCGACGGCGGCGACGGCAGCTCGCGCATCAATGTCGTCAACAACTATTTCAAGGCAGGCCCCATGACCACGGGCGAGCTGCGTTATCGCATTGGCCGGGCGCAGGCGCGAAATGACAAGGACCAATTTCCAGGATTCGGCAAGTGGTTCGTCGATGGCAATCATGTGGACGGCTATCCCGGCATCACCGCCAACAACTGGACCGGCGGCGTGCAGTACGATCCGGCGCAGAAAATCAAGGACCAGGTCATCCCCGCCGGCACGGAAAAAGCGGTGCGGGCGTTCAAGCCCTTCGATGCGGCGCCGGTGCGAACCCAATCCGCCGCGGACGCGTATGAATCGGTGTTGGCGTTCGCCGGCGCGTCCATGCCCACGCGCGACCCGGTGGATCTTCGCGTCATCGAGTCGGTGCAGAGCGGCAAGACGATGACGAAGACCGGCATCATCGACTCGCCCGCCGACGTCGGCGGCTGGCCGGTTTATCGCGCCGACGCCATCCCCAAGGACTCCGACGGCGACGGCATCCCCGATGAGTGGGAGACCAAACACGGCCTCAATCCCAATGATCCGAAGGATGCGAACCAGGATAAACGCGGCGCCGGTTACACGAACATTGAACATTATCTCAACGGCACCGATCCGGCCGTCCAGGTCGATTATGCCGATCCGAAGCACAACGTGAATCCGTTTCACCGAGCCAAGCCAAATGAACCGAAGCGATGACGTGCAACGGGCCGAAGCAACAACCGAAGGAATCCACTCGTCATTGATTTGTTCTTCCATCGGGAGCATTCCATGTCAACTTTTCATCGACTGAATGCGCGAAAAGGATTCACGCTCATCGAATTGCTCGTCGTGATCGCAATTATTGCCATCTTGATCGCGCTTCTGGTGCCGGCCGTGCAGAAAGTGCGCGAGGCGGCGGCGCGAACGCAGTGCGCCAACCACCTCAAGCAACTGGGGCTTGCGTGCCACAGTTACCACGATGTCGTGAAGCAATTGCCCTACGCCCGCTCCGGCGGCGGGCAAAATCGGCACACCTGGGCGGTGCTCATTCTTCCCTATATCGAGCAGGATTCGTTGCATAGCATCTGGAAAAACCCGGTCACCGGCGTCAGCGTGACGGACGGCTACAACAACATGACCAGCGCGCAAATGCAAGTGGTCCGCGAGGCGGTCGTGCCGGTTTACTACTGCCCGTCGCGCGGCAACCCGCCTCGTCTGATCGATTTCGATGGCCCCGGCACGGGAACCGTCGTCGGCGCCGGCGGTGATTACGCTGGCTGCGCCGGCGACGGCTCGAACGACGGCACCTACCAGGTCGGCATGATTCCCCTCGTCGTCACCGGCTCGCACCTGCGCGGCATCAAGTTTGCCTGGGTCACCGACGGCACCAGCAACACGCTCATGATTGGCGAAAAGCACGTCGCCCGCGCGGACATGGGCAATCTCAACACGGCCCATATCGCCGACGGCGTCATCTGGAGCGGCGGCGAACAAGGCGCCTTCGTCCGCCGGGCCGGCGCGTCCCATCCATTGGCATTCGATCCTGCCACCGTTTACAACAATCAGTTCGGCTCCTGGCACGCCGGCATCGTGCAATTCGTTTTCGGCGACGCAACGGTGCGCGGCGTGAGAAACGGCATGCCCGGCACGACGCTCGGATTCCTGGGGCATATCAAGGATGGCCAACCAACCCCGAGTCTCGACTAACGGTTGTGCGCCATTGGTAGGTGCCGCGAGCCGAGCGGCACCGAGCGTCAAGGTCCGGCTCGGCTCGCCGGACCTACCATGGGGTAAAGGTCTGCAACATGAATCGATGTCCAATCGATCGCGTCTGGCTGATTCTGGCGCTGTTCGCCCTGTCCGGTTGCGGGTCGGGCCGTTGTCGCGTATCCGGCACGGTGACCTACGAAGACGGCAGTCCGCTCACGCAAGGCACGGTCGCCGGCGAAGCGACCATCGAAGGCAAACTCGTCGCCGTTCAAGGGAACGTGCAAAAGGACGGTACATTTGAGTGGGGAACCGTCTCGCCTGGCGACGGCGCGTATCCCGGAACTTATCGCGTGATCGTGCTGCCCCGCGCGCTCGGCGATGGGGAGATTTCCCAGGGCATGCTGCCCGACGTGGACCGGAAATTCACAAGTTACGAATCATCCAAGATCACGTTCGAGGTGAAGCGCGGCGTCAACTCGCTGAACATCAAAGTGTCAAAGCCGGCCGCGCGAGCAAATTGAATTTCGAGCTCAATCCGTTTCAAGAATTGCGGCGAGTGAGACCCATAAGGCAACGCCGTGAAGGACTTTCTTGCGGTTTTTCCTGGATTGTACGTCGTCTCGCCACCAACGCCAGGGAATCGATTACGCCAACGGCGTTGAATCTCATAGCCCAGGGTCGCGAGCGC
>DAIOGM010000136.1:0-16063 GCA_036745215.1 Gemmataceae bacterium | reverse complement strand
CGCGGCCCGCGCCGTTGTTGATGCGCGGCGTGCGGCCGAACTCGACCCGGACGACGACGGTCACATCGTTCAACATGCCGCGCACGTCGAGATCTTCGATCAACGCGCTCAAGCATTGATCCAGCTTGCCGCCGTGATCGCGCACCAGGTTGAAGTTTTGACCATGGCTGTCCCAGCGGCCGAACGTCAAGGTGACGCAGCGAGCGCCGGCTTCGACGAGGCGACGCGCGACGAGGAATTGATCGTTGACTGTCGGAGCGCCGTCGAATTGAAATTGATACGGTTGACCGTTGCCATAACGATCGCGCACCGCTTGCGGCTCACGCGAGATGTCGAGCGCATCGAGAAGCCGGCTCGAGGTAAGAACGCCCAACGCACGTTGCTGCGCTGCGTCGAGACCCTGGATCGCGCCGTTCATGTCGATGTCGCGGCGCAGGCCGTCGAAGCTTTCCATCAACCGGCGGCGATCGCCGAGTTGATCGACGGTGATGCCATTGAGTCGCATGTTGTCCATGCCGGGACCGTCCGGTTTGAACGGGCCGTAAGCGGGGCCGAGGAAGCCGGTCTGGCCCGCGTCGGACCAGGGACGATGCTGCGTCGGCGCCGCGAGGCCGACGAACGGCGGCACCGACGGATGCGCCGGACCTTGCACTTTCGCCAGCACCGAGCCGATGCTCGGACGGCCGCCCATCGGTCGCAATGAATCGTGCGGCCAACCGGTCAAGCACTGGATCGCGTCATGTCGATCGGCGCAACCGGTGATCGAGCGAATGACGACGCACTTGTCCATCAGCCCGGCCATGCGTTGAAAGACTTCGCCGATCTGGATGCCATTGACGTTCGTCGAGATCGGCTGAAACTCGCCGCGGATTTCGACCGGCGCTTCGGTCTTGATGTCCCACATGTCCTGATGCGGAGGGCCGCCGCCAAGGAAGACGTTGATGACCGCTTTATGTGCGGTGCCGTCCGCGCGAGCGGCCGGCGCATCGAGGTTAGCCTCAGCTCGGTAAATATCCGCGAGGGAAAGATACGTAGCGCCGAAGGCAAAGGCGCCGACCTTCAAGAAGCTGCGGCGCGACACGCCGTCGCAATACTTTGCGGCCGGTCCGGCAATGTTCAACATGCGAGGCCCTTTCGGCTTTGTCAGGTAGGAAGCGGCCGGCATACGCGTGTTCCGCGAAGGTTGATACCCCCCTGTCCTTCGCGTGAGAGTGCGGAACGATAGCGCTGCCGAGGCCTATATCGGTATCCTGGATAAACGTACCCTTGCGGCGGCGCGGTGTCAAGGAGATTCTGCACAATCACCTGGCGCCCCTTGCACCTGCGTCCCAGGCAGACACTGGGACGCAGGGCGTTGGGCCCTCGTTCCCAGGCGGAGCGCGGCCTTTCCGGTTGCACACATTTCTTGCGTGCAAGCCAATATCGACGTAGAATCGATTGAGTGGATACCAAGGCACGCCCATTCCGTTCTTCCAACTCAGCGAGGCCACTCATGAGAGCCACTTTCGGCTTGTTCGTAATCGCAACCAGCGCTCTTGGATTCGGCGACACGAAAGACGCCAAGAAAGAACTGGAAAAGTTCGCCGGCGTCTGGGAAATCAAGGACCTGAACTACAACGGCAAGGAGCACAACCTGAAATTCAAGTTCACCTTCAAGGGCAACGAAGGGGTCGTCGAGGGGAACGATCAAGTGGCGGCCGAATACGCTCGCATCAAGATCAAGCTCGATCCGTCGGCGACGCCGAAATTCGTCGATATCGCGGTCGCCGCGGGAAGCCAGGCCGACGCGACCATGGAGGGCATTTATGAATTCAAAAACGAGGAGTTACGCATCTGTGCCAAGGTGTTCGGCAAAGACCGCCCCAGCGAGTTCGCGGCGCCGGCCGGCTCGAGCATCTTTCTCATGACGCTCAAGCGCGCCGGCAAGTAACCCGGAGGTCCGCATGGACCCAGTTCAATTGCTGTCTTTGATTTGTCTGTACGGGCCGACGCCGCTCGCGGGCGTTCTGGCGGGCATGCAAGCGATGCAATGTAAGTCTCCCTGGCAGGCGTTCCTCGTCGGAGTCGTCGGCACCGTCGCCCTGGCCGTCGTCTTCGCCGTCGCGGCCGATTATCTGCCGATCTTCGGCTTCGGATACGCCAACGGCTACGTTTGGCAAATGCATTTGATTTATAGCCCGATCCTGGGCCTTCCCCTCGGCGCCTTCTGTGCGTATCAAGCACATCAACGACAGGCGCCCGACCAGGTAACATAACATGACTCGCGCGTTCCACCTTGCGCCGTCGATCTTGGCCGCGGATTTCAGCCGCCTCGGTGAGCAAGTCGCGGAGGCCGAACGCGCCGGCGTCGAACGCTTGCACGTCGATGTCATGGACGGCCACTTCGTGCCCAATCTCAGCATGGGCCCCGTCGTCGTCGAAGGCTTGCGGCCGAAGACGAAATTGTTCATCGAAGTGCATTTGATGGTGACCGATCCCGCGAAGTTCACCAAGCCGTTCATCAGCAAGGGCGCCGACCTGGTGATCGTTCATCACGAAGTGCTCGCCGACGCGCGGCCGTTGCTTGCGGAAATCAAGAACCAGGGCGCCAAAGCCGGCCTGGCGATCAACCCAAACACGCCGGTCGATGCGTTCGTGCCGTATCTGCCGACGCTTGACATGGCGCTGTGCATGACGGTCTTTCCCGGCTTCGGCGGCCAGGCCTTCATCCCGGAAAGTCCGCAACGCATCGCCCGGCTGCGGCAATTGATCGACCAGCACAATCCGAAGTGCGATCTGGAAGTGGACGGCGGCGTCGAGGCGAAGACGGCTCGCCTGACGATCGACGCGGGGGCCAACGTACTCGTCGTCGGCACCGGTATCTTTCGACATCAACAAGGGATTACCGCGGCGATTCGTGAGTTGCGCGAGTTGGCGAGATGACGCTTGCGGTTTCGCGCAAAGTGAACCTCAAAAAACGGGGCGCCAAAGCGCGAAACCGCAAGCGAGCTAATCCTTTACCTCCACCAGCACAGTCACATTCAATTCAACCCGATCCGTCCCCCCCATGACGCGGCGAATATAGCGCACCACGTAGCCGGTCTTGTCATCGAAGTTGGCGACGACATAGACCTTCTTCGCGTCCTTTTTTTGATCGATCGACATGAACCGGTCGATGTAGCGGAAAATGCTGTCCATGCTGTGATACATGCGCGGATCGTCGAGTTGCCCCTCTTCCTGGTTCGCCTTGAGCGGCGCGTCGTTGAGCTTCACCTCGGTGACGACGCCGTTGCGAACCTTGACGACAAACACGTCGTCGCGATCCGAAATGCCGCTCCGCGTCTTGTAGATCATGTTGTAGCTCTTCGGCCCCTTCTCCTTCCAAAGGTCCCAGGCCGTGTTCAATTGCTCCTGCGTGAGCTGGATGCTCAAGTTGAACTTGATCATGAACACGGTGACGCCGACGCTGGCGATGATGAGGAACGCGAAATACGCGATCCAAAGATGATTCTTGCGGCGCGGCGGCGGCGGGGACGCCGGCTCGGTGGGAGTGGTCTCGCTCATTTGTTAACCCTTCTTGAACGTTTCCGCCAGCTCGCCCTTCGCGATGACGACGATGCCCGACTCCGTCAACGTGAAATCGCGGCGCCGATCGTGCTCCGCGTCGTAGCCGATCACCGTGTCCTTGGGGATTTTGACATCTTTATCAATGATCGCCTTGCGAATGCGGCAGCCGCGGCCGACATCGACGCCGGAAAAAAGAATCGAATCCTCGATCTTGGCGAAGCTATTGATGCGCACGTTCGGCGACAGGATGCTGCGAATCACCTGGCCGCCCGAGACGATGCATCCCGGGCAGACGATACAGTCGTGCGCCTCGCCGCGGCGGTTCGTCGCCGGGTCGTTGAAGACGAACTTCGGCGGCGGCAACTGCGGCTGATTGGTGCGAATCGGCCAGATGCGATCGTACAGGTTCAGCTCCGGCACGACCTGGATCAGGTCCATATTCGCCTGAAAATAGGCGTCGAGTGTGCCGACGTCGCGCCAGTACGACGTGGGCTTTTCGTTCTTGTCCTTGAAGCGGAAGCCGAAGACGCGGTATTTGTCGATCATCATCGGGATGATGTTCTTGCCGAAGTCATGGCTCGAATCGAGCTTGGTCGCGTCCTGGCACAAGAGTTCATACATCAAACGGGCCGTGAATACGTAGATGCCCATCGACGCCAAAATGTTGCCCGGGTCGCCGGGGATCGTCACGGGATCCTTGGGCTTTTCTTGAAAGCCGGTGATTCGATTCGCGGCGTCAACCTGCATGACGCCGAAGTGAATGCTCTCCTTCGCCGCCACCGTCAAACAGCCGACGGTCAGGTCCGCTTCCCGTTCGATGTGGGAAAGAATCATCTCGGCGTAATCCATCTTGTAGATGTGATCGCCCGCGAGGATGAGCACGTACTTGGGATTCGCTTTTTCAATCGTGTAAATGTTCTGGTAGATCGCGTCGGCGGTGCCTTGATACCACGTTTCATCGAGGCGCTGCTGCGGCGGCAACACGTCGATGTACTCATCCAGCTCGCGGCTCAAATAGCCCCAGCCCGTCGCGATGTGCCGATCGAGGCTGCGCGCCTTGTACTGAGTAAGCACGAGAACACGGCGCAGATCACTGTTGAGGCAATTGGAGAGCGGGAAATCGATGATGCGATAAAGCCCGCCGAACGGCACCGCGGGCTTGGCGCGATCGCGCGTCAGCGGTTCGAGACGTGTCCCTTTGCCGCCCGCGAGGACCAAGGTCAAGACGTTTTTCACAGTCCGTTGCTCCTGTTGACAACATGGGCGATCCATCGTCGCCTGATTTTGCGCCGCCGGCGCACAAAAGGCAAAAAGAAAAACCCGTTCACGACGCCGCAGCGCCCGCGGCGCCGGCGCTCGCGGCGGTCGCATGATCCTGAGCGGCGGCTTCCCCGATCAACGCCGGCGTGCTTTGGCCGTGCACCGACACGAGCGATGTCGGCCCGTAGCCGAAGCCGACCATCGAGTTGTGCCAAAGCGTCTGGCCCGTGTATGGGTCGAGACAATACATGTAGCCGTTCGTGGACACAATGAGGCGGTCGCCGTCCAGCAGCAGCGAGACGTAGCCGCTTTGCATTTCATTGTTCGCCCATACGACTTCGCCCGTGTCGCGATCGAGTGCGGCGGCGCGGCCATTGAAGCCGACGAAGATGAGCTGATGGAGCTTGTCGATCGACATGGTGGATTTCCTCAAAATGGATTTGGGTTTCCAAATATCGGTTCAAATGTGCTTCCTCAGTTTGATCGTCAACTTCGCTCCTTCAATCGTGACCACGACGATATAAGCTCCTTCGTCGGACGACGCCGACGACCACAGCACGACCAATGTCTCGGCGGCAATGTAGTCTTTGTGCACACCAATCGCTTCGTTCAGTTTCGCATTCTCCGATTCTAAAGACAACTCGATGCGGTCGTCCATCTCCAATTCCGCGTCCTTGCGAGCGCTTTGCACATGACGCACCACCTCGCGTGCCAGGCCTTCCAGTTCCAGCTCCGGCGTGATGCGGCCATCGAGGAGAATCTGCGTGTTGTGATCGGCGATGCCGCCCCAGCCTTTTTCGACTTTAGGAGTGATCCAAACGTCCGCCGGCTCGATGATGGCAGGGCCGTCGGGCAAGGAAAGCTCAACCGGCTTTCCAGAAGTCAGCGAATCGGCGGCGTCCGCGCGCTTGGCGAGCGCGGCCGTCACGGCGCCCAGGCGCTGGCCGAACTTGGGGCCCGCGGCTTTCGGGTTCAACTTCACCTCGAATGACAAGAGCGGTGTCTTGCCATCGTGGGTCGTTACCATCTTGATGTTTAGCTCATCACGTATCTGATCGCTGAAGCGCTCGATCGCCTTGCGCTCGATGTCGTTGGCCGGCTGAATCTTGATCTCCGCGAGCGGCCGGCGTTTGTTGATCTTGATGATCGTCTCTCGAATGCGGCCGCCAATTGAAACGAGCCGCAAGATCACGTCGATTTCGTCGGAAAGTTCGTGATCGATCAGCGTTTCATCGGCGGCGGGGTAATCGCAAAGGTGGACGCTGGCAATCGGTTGCCGTGGTGCAGGCGGCTCGCCTGCACGTTCGTTTTCATGTGCAGGCGAGCCGCCCGCACCACGGAGATTGCGATGCATCATTTCCGTCATGAACGGGATCACCGGGGCGCACAGCTTCACCAGCGTCGTCAGCACGGTGTAGAGCGTTTGATACGCCGCCAACTTATCCGCGCCTTTCTCACTCTTCCAAAATCGGCGGCGGTTGCGGCGGACGTACCAGTTCGACAGCTTGTCATCGACGAACTCTTCCGCCTTCAAACAAAAACCCATCACGTTGAACGATTGAAACGCTTCGTGAGCGGACTGAATCAACAATTGCAAATCGGACAAGATCCAACGATCGATGTCGGGCCGATCTTTCACCGGCACCGGCGCGGCATTCGGATCGAATTCGTCCAATCGAGCATAGTTGCAAAAGAACGCGAATGTATTCCACAGCTTCATGATGAACTTGCTGCGAACCTCCTCCGCGACGTGCGGGCCGAAGTTGATGTTGCCCGCGGGATTGGTGCGGCAATACATCCAGCGCATCAAGTCGGCGCCCATCGGCGGATAATGGTGAAGCGTCTTGTCGGTCGCCTTATCCTTGATCTCGTAACCGGTGTCGGATGCCCCCTCGAAAGGGATGGCATTGCCTTTCGATTTGTGCATTTCGTCGCCATGCTCGTCGCGCACCAGACCGTGGCCGAGAAGAACTTTCATGGGCGCCTGATTCTGCATCATCGTGCTCATGGCGAGGATGGCGTAGAACCAGTTGCGGAACTGGCCGGGGAAGCTTTCGGTGATGAAGTCGGCGGGGAACCACTTCGCCCAGTAATCGCGATCGCTGTTGTAGTTCACGGTCGAATACGGCACGATGCCGGCGTCGAGCCATGGATTGCCGACGTCGGGGATGCGCGACATCAGGTTGCCGTTCTTCGGGTTCTTGATCTTGATCAGATCGACCCACGGCCGATGCGGCGAATGGCCTTCGAATTCCTTCCAGCCTAGGGCGGCGCGGGCCTTCAATTCCTCGTAGGAGCCGATGACTTCGAAATCACCTGTCAGTTCATCGACCCAGATCGGCAGCGCGAGGCCCCAGAAGCGTTTTTTCGAGATCATCCAGTCGCCCATGTTCTTGAGCCAATCGAGTTCGCGGGCTTTGCCGTTGATCGATTCGGGTAGGAACGTGACGTTTTCGACGACGCGCATGATCTCCTCGCGCCATTTCATGTCGATGAACCATTCATCGACCAGGCGAAAGAGCAACTCATTCTTGCAGCGCCAGCAATGGGGATAGCTGTGCGGATACTTTTCGACGGCGAGCAGTCGGCCCTTCTTTTGCAGGTTGTCGAGGATCCAGTCGGTGGTCGCCGGGTCGTTGGCGGACTTGCCGGTGAGTTCGCCGAAGCCGTCCAGGAACACGCCGGAATCGTCGAGCGGGGCGATCGGGACTAGTCCCTGTTCCTTGCCGAGGACGAAGTCTTCCTTGCCGCAGCCGGGCGCGATGTGGACGATGCCGGTGCCTTCCGTTTCGCCGACGACATCCCAGGCGACGACGCGATGCACGTCTTTGGCCGACTTCGCGGGGCCCCACTTGAGCTTTTCGACGACGGTGGCGATTTCTTCGGGGTAGCCGGACACGTGTTGTTGGGCGGGGAGTTCGTCGAACGGACCGTCGTATTGCCAGCCGATCAAGTCCTTGCCGATGATTTCGCCGACGATTTCGTAGCCGCCTTTTTCTTTGAAGATTTGTTCGAGGGTTTTCAGTTTGGGAACGCCTTCGACCCATTCTTTGCGTTTGAATTGCTCCTCCAGACGTTGAGCGGTGAAGGCGCCCTTCGCGATGTAGTAGAGTTCGTCCTTGTGTTTGACTTTGAGGTACGTGAGCGTCGGATTGACGGCGGCGCCGACGTTGCTGGAGAGGGTCCAGGGCGTTGTGGTCCAGATCAATAAGTTCTCGCGCGGGACACCCCCGGGAATCGCTGCGCTCATCCCGGGGCTTGAGCGCAAAGGGAATTTGACGAAGACGGAGCGATGGGCGACGAGTTGATATCCTTCGTTCATCTCCTGTTGACTGATGCCGGTGCCGCAGCGGCCGCACCAGGGCATCGAATCGTACGACTTGTAGATCAACTTGCGGTCGTGGCACTTCTTCAAGAACGACCAGATCGTATAGTTGTTCTCGTCCGCCATCGTGAAGTACGACTTGCGCTGCCCCGGCGGCTTGGCCCAGTCTTCGTCGGTGCGGTCCCAGTCCATCCATTGACCGAGGCGGATCGATTGCTCGCTCTGGCGGCGTGCGAACTTGTTGACGCGATTCTTGCATTCGTTGACGAAGAAATCGATGCTCTTGAATTTGTCGCCCGGCACGAGATTCTCGATGTCGCGCTTCGATTTGAGCTTCAGGTCCTTCTCGACTTCGACCTCAACCCACAACCCCTGGCAATCGAAGCCGTTCTGATAGCGCAGCTCGTGCCCGGTCATGGCGAAGTAGCGCTGATACGCGTCCTTGTAGGTGCGACCCCACGCGTGATGCACGCCCATCGGGTTGTTGGCGGTGATTGGGCCGTCGAGGAAGGACCAGCGCGGCCTGCCCTTGTTCTTGGCGCGGAGTTTTTCGAATGCCTGGAGCTCGTCCCAAAGTTGTAAGACCGTGCGTTCCGCGGCGGGGAAATCGACGGTGGTTTCGACCTTATCGAACGGCATTGCTGAAGTTCCTCTTTTTTACTTAGGATACAACAAAAATCGCAGAATTGAACGCTTGCGGTTTCGCGCTTTGGCGCCACGCGACATCAGAAATCTATTTGCAGGCAACCGGTGGTTGGTTTAGAAGTATCCGGGAGCGCTTTGTGCGCGAAACCGCAAGCGATGTTTGAGGCAATCGAGGAGGGATATATGGTCGCTGCCTACCACCTTATCTGGACCATTTACGGCGTCTGGCTGCCAAACGATCCGCGCGGCAGTGGGTCCAAGGAAATTCGATCTTCCGTCTTGGAGGAATTAGGTGAAATTCATTACGGCCGCAAGAAAGTGCAGCCGTCGTCCGCTGTTTTGCGCCGATTCTACAAGGAAGCTTCCCCGAAACTGAAACACGATATCATCACATTCACAGATGAAGAGATCGAAATTGTTGCCAAAGCCTTTGCGGACACCATTCGAGCGCGCAAATACACGTGCTATGGTTGTGCCATCATGCCCGATCACGTACACCTTTTGATTCGCAAGCACCGTGACAAGGCGGAGGAGATGATCTCGTTCCTTCAGGATGATAGCTGGACGGCGATTATGGAAAGCAAACGCTGGCCGAGCGATCATCCGGTGTGGGGCGGGCCGGGGTGGAAGGTGTTTCTCGATACGTGCGAAGACATCGAGCGCACGGTACTCTACATTGACGACAACCCCGTCAAGGCAAAGCGGCCCAGGCAGCATTGGGAATTTGTACAAAAATACGATGGATGGTTGCCTGGATTGGGCGCGAAGAAAAACGGATGATAAAATGCGCGAAACCGCAAGCGGAGACAACGCATGGCTCGACGTCGCTACGATGATGACGAAGATGAACTCGACGATATCCGCGTTCGGCGTTACCGCGAACCCAAACGCGATGACGGACCGTTGCCACAGTCCGGACTCGGCATCGTATCGCTCTTCATTTCCATCTTCGCGGGGATCGGCTCATTGGCCACGGTCGTCGGTCTGGTGATCGTCGCGATGCATCAGAACGGTCAGCCCAACGACAAGGACCCGGCGGTGATGGCCGCCGGCCTGGCGATGCTCGTCGTTTGCGCGTCGGCACTGATCGGCGTCGTGCTCGGCATCGTCGGATCGATTCAGCCGGACCGCGGCTCCGTGTGCGGCATCCTCGGCAGCATCTTCAACGCGCTCATTCTACTCGGCTTCGGCGCCTTGATATGTCTCGGATTGGCCGTCGGCGGTTGATCAATTCCCCGCTTTGGGCAGCCAGTGGACGTGGTAAAGATCGGGCCCGCAGTGCAATAGCGCCGCGCCGCCGTTTGGACGCACGACGATCTGGCTGGCGCGCGGCATCTTGAATGGTATCCTCTCGAGAGGGCCCTTCGTCAAAAAAACCAACGTCTGTTGTGAATCCGAGAATAGCCAGGACTGGTCGCGCGGGTCGAAAGCGAGGGCCGACACCGGGAAGCCGAGACTGCGCAACCCGCGTTTCAGATTGCGCGCATCCAGCAGCGTGAATTGCATATTGGCCGGCACACGTTCGGTCATGGGATCGATGCCCAGGAGCCAGACGCTGCTGCCGTCGGGGCTCACGCCGACGCGCGGTTCGGTCTGGTTGTTGTCAACGAGGACTGCGCTGGTATCCACGTGCGCGAGCTTGCCGCCGTCGATGCGGAAGCGGACGAGCGATTTGCCGTCGGTGCCGAAGAAGGCTTGACCGTCCGGCGATACTTGAAAGGACTGCGGATTGAAGTCGAAGCCGAGATCGAGCTTTTCGACGGCGCCCGACTTGAGATTGACGATCCGCAAGTCGCCTTGCTTGCCGCCGTCGGAATAGGTGTTTTTCCCGCCGACGAATGCGATGGACAAATTCGGCGCGGACAGCACCAGGCCGGCGTTCGGGCACGGAATCTTCTTGGCCGGGAGAAACGTTTCGGGATCGAGAATGATCAGGTGGATGTCTTCACCCTTGAGGGCATGATCGACGCTGCCCAGCGCGAGCAGGCCTTCGGAGGAATGCGTCAACCCGCCGCGGATGTAGACGGGCTTCTTGTCTTCGTAATAAATACGGTCCTTGAGGATCGAGAAATCCTCCGCGTCGAGACGCATGATGTGGCTGTGCAATTGCACGACGTACAGAGATTTGCCGTCGGGATGCCAAAGCGGCGTGTGCGTGTAAATGCTGGGCACGATTTTTCGCAAGGTCACATCATTCAGGGATGTGGCGAATTCGTCGATGTCGCGCGGGTAGCGCCTCTTGGCGTCGAGCGTGTTGCCGACGACCTTCGTTTCAGGGGCCTTATTCGGTCCGAAGTTCGGCACTCTCTTGGTCGTTTCGGTTTTCTTTTCCTCGATGACGGGCGGCTTCTTCACTTCAATAATCGGTTGCTGCTTGGCCAGCGGCGCGTTGACGACCTGGACCGGAGTTCGCGGCCAAAGCAAATAGGTCGCCACACTGCCGACGCCGCATGCGCCGAGCACGAAAAAAACGGCCGCCCCCGCGAGAATCAAAACCGAGTTGCTCCCGGTTGCGGCCCGTGCGGGTTCGGGCGCGGGGATGGACGGTACGAATACACTCTTGCATTGATGGCAGCGCACCTTCTTCCCGGCCGAGCCATCGGGAATGCGATTGGACGAATTGCAAGACGGACATGTCACGGACATCGGCATGAGGATCGTCTCCCGAGGATGAAGGATGCCCCGCCATAAGAAAGACGAATGAGCCGAGCGAACGTTGCAAACCAATTATTCCGCAAGGAAGCGAACGATCGCTCGCGCCACGTCCACGCCCGTCGCGGGCGCCAGGGCTCGCCAGCCGGGGACCGCGTTGACTTCCAGGACATAATACCCGCCGCCGGGGCGCGGCAGCAAGTCGATGCCCGCGACCGTCGTGCCGACCGCTTCCGCTGCCTTGAGCGCCAGGCGTTCTTCCTCGGGCGTCAACGAGACCGGCTCCGTCCGGCCTCCCTGCGCGACGTTGGTGCGCCAGTCGTCCTTGGCGTGGCGGCGCATTGCCGTCAAGATTCGGCCGGCAATCACGAACGCGCGCAAGTCCCAGCCGGGATGATGGATGAATTGTTGCACATAGAGCACGGTCTGCAGCCGTTCGAGGGCGCGAAACGTCCGCCAGGCGATCTCGATGTCCGCGACGCGAATCATCCCGCGCCCCTCGGAGCCGAAGAGCGGCTTGACCACGACATCGCCGCCTAACTGGTGAAACGCCTCGATCGCCGACTCCGCGTCCTGACACACGATCGTCGGCGGCGTCGGCAGTCCCGCAGTGTCAAGTCGGGCGCTGGCGAGATATTTGTCAACGCAAATCTCGAGCGCCCGCGGCGGATTGAGCACGCGCCGCCCCGATGCCTCCAATCTATGCAAGACGTCCATGCGAAAGACGACTTGCTCCAGCGAACCCGGCGGCATGGTTCGCACGATCACCGCGTCGAATTGCGAAAGCGACGTGACATCAGGAATCGCCGCCGACACGCGGCGAAAATCGATCGGCTCCGCGACGTGGCCCAACAGCGCTGCCGCTCGCATCAGGTCGCGCACGTGCCAGCCGACGCCGTTGGAGAGAATTGCGATCTTCATAATAGTAGTGCTGAGTGCTGAGTGCTGAGTGCTGAGTGCTGAGTGCTGAGTGCTGAGAAATAGTCGTAACTCAGCACTCAGCACTCTTAACCATAGAACTCAGCACTCAGCACTCAGCACTCAGCACTCAGCACTCTTAACCAAAGAACGAGCGATGCAACACATCCGCTCGGATTCGCCCAAACGCGAACGCGCGGCCGCTCTTCAGGTTGCACAGGACGATTTCTGCGGGGCTGAATAGCATTGGATCGATCTTGTAAAAGTCGTGATTGTAACGCTCGAATATCGACGCGAACGGAGCGCCATAATCGGGCGACGCGCACGCCGGCACCTTGGGCCCCAGTTCCGCGAGTTGGTCGTCCTCGGCGTTGACCCAGATGGTGACGCGGCCGCCGTAGAGGATGGCGTCGTTGGTGCGGCCGATCGCGCTCAGCTCGTCCTTCGCGACCGGCGGCAGCGGCGCGTAGCCGAAACCGGAGACGACTTGATTGAGATCGAACTTCAACTCATGCAGCTTGTGCAACGCCGTTTCGAGCGAACGAGCCACAACTTGAAGATTGCCAGCTTGACTCGCGGCCGGCGCCACGAGCAGCGTCAGTTTATTTGCGTGCAGCTTCAACTCGTCGCTCAAATGCTCGACGACGGCGTCGTCGGGGAGCTTGCGGGTTTCGAGACAGCCGACCGCGACGACGGGCGATTCCTTGCCGGGGATGTGCTGAAACAAATCCTCCCTGGCATACGCCGCCCGCATCGGACCGGAGCCCATCGCGAAGAACTTGCCGACGGCGATCTGCCAGCCCGCGTATTGCGACGCCATGCACGCCTGCACCGGCGCATCGCTGTTGACGACCACCGATGGACACGGGACGCCGGCGACTTCGCCCGGCGCCAATGCGATCTCCGCCTGCCCGGCCGTGCAAATGCGCGCCAGCGTCAGGCCCGCCTGCAAGCTGCCGGGCGATTTGACGCCGCAGTCGATGATCCGCGCTCCGGCGGTTGTGGTGCTCACCGCAATGCGCATGGCGGCGGCGTTTGCAGCGGCGTAATCGGCGAGGCGCATCGCGCGTTCGTTCAACGTCAACATGGGGACCACCGGCTTTTCTCCGTTCAACGTTTTGCGAATGTCTCGCTTGCGCGGGCAGTGCGCGACGCTCGCATTACGAATTTGTATCAGCCCCACCAGCGCCGGTCGAGGTCTTGTGCTTTTTCCTGCAAGCCGCGACGGCAATCTTCTATCGATTTCCCCGATGCGAAAATCGTCAGCACCGGCTTGCCCTGCTCGATCATCTCGCCGGCGTGCGGGATGTCGGCGTATTCGGTTTCATCGAGGTCGGCGCTATCTTTCAACGCGTCCAACCATGGGCCGTTACCAGGAAAGAAGAATGTCTGGCGCGCGAAAACGATGGCTTTTCCCCAAAGGATGCCTGTGTCACTCACAAGTCGCTCGATGTTTCGTGCCAGCGGCGGTTTTCCGTCGGGTGGTTCGATCGCCGCGCCGCGCCAACATCGTTCAATCACTTCAACCGACGCGGTGTAGCGCGGATTGATTTCCACCGGCCAAGGAATGCCGTGGCGCATCACCACATCGACTCCAAACAGGCCGCGCAGTTGAAACGTCGCAGCGAGCGCCGCGCCCAGCTCGCGCCAGCGCGTCAACACGTCGCCCATTGGAAAGATCGGCCCGATGCTGCCGGCGTATTGAAAACCGTCGGCGTTCAACCACCGCGTGCCAATGAGTTGCTGCGTCACGCCGAGGAGCGTGGCCTCGCCATTCGTGGCAAGGAAAACCGCCGAGCACGGCTCGCCGTCGATTCGTTGCTGCAAGAAATGCGTGCGCGCGTTGAACGCTTGCCCGTCATACGCGCGGATGCCGATGCCTGCCGCACTTTTGCGCGGCTTGAGGAGCCAGTCGCCGCTGTTCACAGGCTCGTTCGCAATTTGCGGACAGGGAACGCCTCGCTCGCGCAAACACTGCGTCCATCGTTCCGGCGAGCGAATTGCTCGCAACACGTCTGCTGGATTGCCAAGCAGCGGGCGATCAATCCGGGCGATCAAGTCCGGTCGGTTTTCGAGCGCACCGGTGTAGATGAGCGGCGCTTGCGGCGCATCCATGATCGCGTCAAGCAATCCTTCGGGATATTTTTCGGGAGCAACCTTGCGTACGGTCGCGATGCGCTCAAGGTCGGCGTCGGCAAATAAATCGACGCACCAAGGCTTCCAGCCGGCGCGCCACGCCGAGGTCGCGGCGGCGCGCGTGCTGGCGCCCAGAATAATCAAGTCGGTCATGATTTGACATAGTCAATACGAAACGGCTTGTTCGTGATGAACACGACGACCACATCGCCGTCGGCCGACGCGCCGTGCTCCATCACTTCGCCTTCGGGAAACCACACGAATGAGCCGGGGCCGAACGCGCCCTTGTGCGTGACCAATTGGCCTTCGAGGACGTACATGCCGTGGCCGCACGGATGTGTGTGCGCCGGGTTGATGACGCCGGCGGGGTATTTGACGAGCCGCACCATCATGCCGGTGTCGGGATCGCTGAAAAACTCCTTGCGATAGATCGCTTTACCGATCTGTTCGCTGAAGCGTTCTTCCCAGGGGAGTTTCGTGACGTCGATGGCGACAAATGGTCCGGACAAGTTGCCTCCTTCTTTGGCGAGCCACGGGGTTTATCCCCGTGGAATGGACATCCTTACCACGGGGATAAACCCCGTGGCTCGCCAATCGTTATTTCAATAGCGCCGCCACACTCGTTTGCGGGTCGCCGCCCGTCACGTGCACAACGCCGTCCTTGTCCACGAAAACATCCACTTCACTGCGAATGCCAAACTCCGGCAAATAAATGCCCGGCTCGACGGAAAAGCACGTCCGCGGCAAGATGCGGCGATCCTCGCGCGTCTCCAGGCCGTCAATGTTGGCGCCGTTGCCGTGCACTTCCTGACCAATCGAATGTCCGGTGCGATGCACGAAGTACTGGCCATACCCCGCCTTTTCGATGACGGCCCGGCACGCGTTATCCACTTCCCAGCCTTTGAGCACCTGTTTGGTGGCGAACGCGCTCTTGACCTTGGCAATCGCCGCGTCGCGCGCGGCGGCAACAATGGTAAAGATCTCCTGATACTTCACCGGCACTTCCTTGCCCACGAACGCCACGCGCGTCAAGTCGCTGTAAACGGCGCGCGGCTTCTTGCACTTCGCCCATAGATCGATCAAAACAAAATCGCCTTCCACGATCGGCGCATCGCCGCCGGCCTTCGGCTCGTAGTGCGGATCGCCCGAATGCGCGTTGACGGCGACGATCGGCGCATGATCCGCCGCGACGCCATTCTTCTCGAAATGATCGAGAATCACCTTTTGGACCGTCGTTTCGCGAATCGGCTTTTTCTTCCGCACGCTGTCCGCGATGAAGCCGAATGCAACGTCATAGGCTGATCGCGTGTGCTTGGCGGCTTCGAGGTGCATCGCCCATTGCTCGTCGTCCCAGCACGCTTCGAAACGTTGAATCAAGTCGCCGGACGGCACGATCTCGACGCCGAACGATTTCACCAGCTCGACGGTGCCCGCATCGACGCGCGAAACGTACGGATTGGCATTGCGAGCGACGTACTCCATGGCGACGCGTTTGGCCCCTTCGACGAGCGCTTGCACGCCGGCTTCGAGTTCTTGCCAGCGCAAGTAAACGCGTTTCGAGCCCGGCACATGATCGAGTGC
>DAIOGM010000135.1:0-16129 GCA_036745215.1 Gemmataceae bacterium | reverse complement strand
CAGGGTGCGCTGCGCGACCCTGGGCTTTGGGATGCAACCCCTTCGGGGTAAATACCCCCTGAGAGTTTTCAGCCCGATTGTCAGACCTAACATCACTTCGCGGGTTGCGTCATCTGGTAGCCGTATTGCTTGTCGTTGAACTGGGATTCCGCGCCGAGGACGACGGCGCCGAGCGTGTGAATGCAGAGCGGCGCCAGTTTTTGCTGGGCGGCGTAAATCGCCGGCGCCAGGCTGACTTCACGCAGCACTGCGTAAACGACGCCGTCCACGTGCTGGCCGATCAACAGACCGTCCGCGACCGGCAACAGTGGCGGCGTGTCGATGATGATGAAGTCGTATTGCTGCTTGAGCTGCTCGAAGAGCGCTCGCAAATTGTCCTGAGCGAGCGCCTGGATCGCATGCGAGTCGCCATTGCCGGCCGGGATCATCCACAAGCGGCTGATCGGCGTCGCCTTGACCGCGTCGGCCGGCTCAATTTCACCGCGCAGTATCTCGGCGAGCCCTGGCTCTTGCGGCACGTCGAACAGCACATGAGCGCCGGGATGGCGCAGGTCCGCGTCCACCATCAGCGTGCGCTTCCACGCTCGCGCCAGGCTGGCGGCGAGTTGCGTGGCAAGGGTCGTTTTGCCTTCGCCGGATTGAGCGCTTGTGACCATTAATACATGAAGTGAATCGGCCCGCGCCTTGTGCAAGATCACGGTGCGGATGGAGTCTACGGATTCTTGCAAGCGGGCGAGCCATTTTTGTTCCGCGGTTTCGTCCTTGGGAGCGCCCTTCTTCGTACGGGCGGGCAGCGCCGGGATCGTGCCGATTACATTGAGGCCCAGGCCGGTCGCGACCTGATCGGGTTCGGCGATTTTTCGCGAACGGAATTCGAAGAAGCCCACGCCAAAGAGCGCCAGCAGGAACACGCCCAGGCCGCCGGCGCCGGCGATTTTCGTTTGCTGCGTGCGATCCTTGTCGAGCGGCACCGCGGCCTTCTGAATCGGGATGACGCGCGACACCAGCGGATCCAGCTCGACCTCGCTGATGCGCTGCGACGTGTTGTTGAGCGATGTCCGCGCCAGTTCGAGGTTTTGCCGCGCCGCTTGAATCTGCGTCGGCTCGTTGCCATTGCCGGCGCCGGATTCTTGCACCTTGCGCAAAAGGAAGGTAATGTTCTTCTGCTCCTTATCGCGCTGCGGCGTGCCAGTCTGGATTTGCTCCTCGGCCAACTCGATGCGATACTTCAAATCGTCGTTCACGCGTTTCCGGTAGCGCACTTCAATTTCGGGTTTCAACTCCTGCTCGCGTTCCGCGATCTGGCCACGCAGCTTATTCTTCTCGGCTCGAAGAGGAACCACCACCTGACTGAGATAAGGCTCAAAGAATTTCGAGTTATGCTGGGCAATTTCGCGATCGATTTCGGTGACGCGCTTCTGCATGTCGGCAATGGCTGAATCCTTGCCAAACGCGTCATACAAAACTTCATCGGGCGTCTTCAGCTTGTCGATCGTCTTGAGGCGAGCGGTGCTGGTGAGGATCTCGCCTTCCGCCTTGGCGATCGCATCGTCGAGAGTTCGCTTGGTCGCCTCGGCGGCGTACAGCTTGCTCAGCCACACACCTTGTTGCACGTTGGCGGCTTGCTGATCCTTGATGTCGAGGCTTTCGATCAGCCGATTGAGTTCCCGGCGCAGCGAGGTCAACTCGCGTTCGATGCCGTCCTTCTTCGTCTTCAATTCCCCGAGCCGCGCCTGCTTCTTGGCGCGCTCCACCTCGGAATACTCGTTCAGGAAAGCGCGCGTGATGGCGTTGAGCAATTCGGCCGCCTCTTCCGCGTTGTCCGCGGGCAGCATGACACGCAGCACTTCCGGGCCGAGCAGGTAATCGGTCTTGACTTGCTTTTCCAGCCAATCGGTGACGCCCATGCCGCGGGAGCGAACGATGTCGAGGTCCTTGATGTCGCGTCCGTCGATGGTGCGGTCGTTGAGAGCGTTGCTCAGGACGATGGGATTGCGAACCATCGCCTCCATGTTAGCCTTGAAGATGGAATACTCCACGTCTTCGGGCCCCGCTTGCCGGGCGACGATGCGCATCCGGGCATTGACGTTGTACTTGGGCGGATGAAGCAAAAAGACCGCCATCACGAACAGCGCCGTCAGGCCAAACGCGGTGCCGAACGCCAACAAGAGGCGCCGGCGAATCGCTTGCACGAGGCCAGACAACGTCGGCGTCGCGGACAATGCAGGGGGCGTGGCGCCGGCGCTCCCGTCATGGCCCTGCGCCATCGCCAACAGCGACGAGTGCAGCATCTGACTTTCCGTCAACAGCGGCGCCGCCCCGTTGGTCTTGTTCCCCGTTGCATTCGTTTCCACCGAGTTCATCGCATCTCCTCTGAAAGCCTTCCGCGGCTTATTTAACACGGCCGCCGATGCCCAAACCTTGAACGAACGGCGTCGGCGCCAATTCGGGCTCTTCGACCAACAGGTTCGCCAAAAACTTCAACTCCACCCACAACATCGCCAGGGCCAGCGGCATCATCAACCAGCCGGCCAGATCGTGATAAATCATTTGTGCCACGGAGCTGTCTCTGCCCGCCAAATGGTAGGCGACGCCGGTGGCCGTGATGCGAATGACGTTGACGCACACCGCGATCGGGATCGCGCTGGCGACCAGGATCAATCGATCCGTGAGCGGCGCCTGGACGATCATCGCCAGCGCGGTCGCGAGGGCGAAAAACGTCATCAACATGCCGAGCCCGCTGCACGCTTCCTCGACGCCCAGCTGGATGTCGTCGATAATAATGATGTTGCCTTCCGCGATGGCCGGGCAGCCGAGCGTTTGCAGGGCGTATGTGCTCATCGTCGTCGCGAGCCCGCGCAAGGGCTGGGCGAGTGTGATTTCAAGAGAGAACGGCAACGGCATCATGAACGCGAGAAATGCCACGGCCGGCCAGCTCCAGGCCAGCACGGACCAGCCGCCCGCCAACAGGACCAGGCCGAACGCGGTCGGCAACAAGGATATCGCGTCGAGCGGTTCGATGTCCGATTGAATCGCGATCATGCGAATGACCAGGCCGATCATCAGCAAGCCCGATCCGAGCCACGCCGGCGTCCAGACGACGTCTTTCAACATCGCACGCCGCGACCACAAGACGGCGGCGGCGAACAACGGCACAACGAACCCATGGGAATACTGCGGATCATTGCTCCAGCGATCTGCCATGCGAGCGAAAGTCGTCCAGTGCGTGGTTATCAAAATGCACAAGAGCACCGCTGTTGACGCAGGCGCCAGCCAGGCAGGAAAGGACTCCGCCGCTTCGTTTAGCTGCGCATTCGCGGGGTCAGAAAAGTTCTCGAGCGAGGCGCTCATTGACTATCCAGTTGCTACAGTGCGAGGTCTGAGCGTCCGTTGACAATTGTAAACGGTTGCGCAGTCCTCGCCGGGGACTGTATATATGCGCAAGCATAGGTCAAAAATGACATGCAAGCGTCGCGCGGTTAATAATGTTAGCGCTTTTTTGCGTCGAGACGTGGGTTCGTATAGTCGTCCGACGGTCCGAAATGGCTTGACGTTCGTCGAACCGATCGATTCATACATCAGCGCGAAAACGACTTGCGCCGACTCCGACGAGCTGTGCCAGATGGATTTACACTACCGTGCCCGCGATCACGTATATACTTGGCGCGTGAAGCTCGCACCTGTTTGAGGCATGGACTCAACGTGAATCCGCTTCGCATCGACGATCCGTGTGTTCTCTTCGCGCTCCAGCGTGAGCGGGAGCCGTTTTGCCGCGAGTTCAAGCCGAACCAGGTCTTCCATGGCGCCCCGTGTTGGGCAAGTTTTTGCGGCCCATCGTGGCTGACGATGCTCGTGATGGAAACGGGCGTCGGCCGAGCGAACGTCGTGCGTGCCCTCGATTGGTTAATGGCGAAGCCAACTTTGGAGCGTGTGGCGTACGAGCCGGGCTTGCTCATCTTCGCTGGATTCGCGGGGGCGTTGACATCGGAATTGCATGTCGGAGACATCGTTCTTGCGGACGAAGTCGTTGACGAACACGGTTGTCGCTGGCAAACAACATGGCCAGGCGCTTTGCCCGAGGGTCGCTGGTCGCCGCCGCTTCATCGTGGGCGCGTGTTGAGCGTGGATCGCCTTGTCGCGGCCGCCGAGGAGAAACGTCAGCTGGGCGAACTGCATCAATCGTCTGCCGTTGATATGGAATCGGCAATCTTCGCGGAACGGTGTGCAAAAGTGGGGATGCCGTTCGCGTGCGTCCGCGCCATTTCCGACGAGGCGACGACGCCGCTGTCGCCGGAGCTGGCGTCGATGCTGTCGGGCGGCGCCGCGTCGCCGTGGAGCGTGGTGCGAACGCTCGCACGTCGGCCTGGCATGCTGCCCGAGTTGTTGCGCTTGGCGCGCGATACGAAGCATGCGTCGAAGCAATTGGCGTTGGCGCTGGGAGAGTTGTTGACGTTGACGCTGCCGTGGGAGTTGTGAAGCAAGCCCCGGGGTGAGGTAATCCGAACCCCGGGGTTCGGAGTACCTCACCCCGGGGCTTCTGGCGCGACCTGGATCCGTGCTTCCGGAATCGTCCCCCCGCGATTGCGGCACGCGATCAACTCCGCGACGATGCTGACCGCGATTTCCGGCACCGTCTGCGAGCCGATGTCGAAGCCGAGCGGCGCGTGCACTTTTTCCAATGCCGCTTGCGGGATGCCGCGAGCGAGCAAGTCTTCGTAGATGAGTTTGATCTTGCGCTTGCTGCCAATCATGCCGACGTAGCCCGCATTGGTCGTTGCCAGATGATAGAGTGCCTCCTCGTCATGTGCGTGGCCGCGCGTGATGATCAGTGCATAAACGGACGGCGTGATCTCCGCTTGAAGCGCCTGCAATTGCCGGCCGATGTCGCCGACGAGATGGCGTTGCGCGTTCGGGAAGCGATCGCGATTTGCGTACGCGTCGCGATCGTCGAGCACCCAGACGTCGAAATCGACGTCCGCGCCAAGCTTCGCGACCGCCTGGCCGACGTGCCCGCCGCCGACGATCAAGAGCGTGATGCGCGGCAGCACCGGCAAATAGGCGATGCCCTGTTGCAGATGCGGCTTCGGCCGTTTCGCGAGCGGCGTCAAACCCTGGCGAACGACCTCCGGGAGCGCAGTGTCGCCGAGCTGCTCGATCACATGGCCGGACGCGTCGAACAAAAACCGGCTGCCGATCGGCACGTTTGCCGGCTCCGGCGCGATCACGACGGCTTCCGTGCAACCGGCGCCGGCCTCGACGATCTTGCGGAATTGATCGTAGTAAGCGCGTACCTTCCGCGCCGCGGCCGCCGCCAGCGGATCGGCGAGAATGGTCATGCGCCCGCCGCAGATCAGGCCGTCGTCCCAGCCGTAGTTGTCATCGAGGCAGAACGTGAGGACTTCGGTTTTCGCGTCCTCGTCGCCGGCGAGCGTTTTGAGCGCCTGTCGTTTGACCTCCGCCTCGACGCAGCCGCCGCCGAGCGTGCCGACCTGGCGACCATCGGGAAACACGAGCATCGCCGCCCCCGCCTTCTGCGGCGTGGACCCGCGCGTCTCGACGACGGAGCAATAGACGCAGTCGCGCCCGGCTTCGAGCGAACGATTCAGTTCCGCGAGCAATTCACGCATGGTGGTCGATTGCCAAAAAGGGTGGGACGTTGATGTCTAATCGCAATGATAGCGGCCAAGGAAGGCGTGTCCAAGCGGATTCCCCACGGACGAATCCCTGTCTCGCCCGCCGTGTGCCGGTGAGGTATAATAACAACCGTTGTTGATTTTCTCACGGAGGCACGGCCATGGCGATTACGATTGAGGCGACTTACAAGAAGGGCGTGCTGCGGCCCAAGAAACGTCTGAAACTTCCCGAAGGCAGCAAAGTCCGTGTGACGATTACGCCGGTCGAAGAAGAGGACTTCTTGGCCGACGTTATTGGCATCGGCGCCAGCGGCCGAACGGACGGCGCGGCGAATCATGACAAGTACATCTACAAGAAAAAACGGTCATGATTTTCGTGGACACCTGGGCCTGGGTTGGCCTGGCCGATCGAAGCGATGCCTACCATCGTCATGCGACGGGCCAACATCGCGAATTCGTTCGGCGTCGGCGCCTCTATGTCACTTCCGATTACATTTTGAGTGAGACAATAACCTATTTGTACGACGCTCTTCCGCCGTCGAAGGCTCAGGCGTTCATTCAATCTTTACTGGCCGGCGCAGACGCGGGCACAATACAGTTGGTTCACTTATCATCTGACCAGTTTCGTCGCGCCTGGAAAATGCGGCAGAAATTCGCCGACAAGCCCGCCATTTCCTTCGCGGATTTCACCTCAATGGTCGTCATGCAGGATCTTGGCATCACGGAGATCTTCAGCGGCGACGCGCATTTCGAGCACGTCGGCCTGGGCTTTCAGTTGAAGCCGTGAGTCCGCGCCGATCAGGCACTACAATGATTGACAACCGTTGATCATTCCCGCGCGCCGGTGTGACATGCCACAATCGCTCTTTCCCGATGAACGCCATCTCGGTCTCTTGACGGACCTCTACGAACTGACCATGGCCGCCGGTTATTTCGCCCAGGGCATGGCAGGTCAGGCGGCGACGTTCGAGCTTTGGGTGCGGCGTTTGCCGGGTTGCCGCAACTACCTGGTCGCGGCCGGGCTCGAACAAGCCGTCGCCTTTCTGCAGAATTGGTCCTTTGCGCCCCAGCAGATCGATTATCTGCGCCGTCATCCGGTGTTCCGCGCCATTCCCGCCGAATGGTTCGAGCACTTGACGACCCTACGTTTCACTGGCGATCTTTGGGCAATCCCCGAAGGAACCGTCGTGTTCGCGGGCGAACCGCTTTTGCGAGTGACGGCGCCGATCGAGCAGGCCCAGATCATCGAGACGTTTCTGATTACGACGATAACAATTCAAACGATGATCGCATCCAAGGCGGCGCGCACCGCGTCGGCAGCGCAGGGCCGGCCCGTGTTCGATTTCGGCTCCCGGCGGGCGCACGGGCCGCAGGCCGGCCTCCTGGCGGCGCGGGCGGCGTTCCTCGGCGGGTGCGTCGGCACCAGCAACACCGAGGCGGGACGCTTGCTCGACATTCCGACGTTCGGCACGCAGGCGCATTCCTGGATCATGGCCTGGGGCGACGAACGCGAAGCCTTCCAACGCTTCGCGCAACATTTTCCGCACGCCGCGACCCTGTTGATCGACACCTACGACACGATTCAGGGCGTCAAAAACGCACTCGCGTCCGGCGCGGCCATGCAGGCGGTCCGCCTCGACAGCGGCGATCTCTTGGTATTGAGCCGCGAGGTTCGCCATATTCTCGACGACGCAGGCCGCGGCGATGTAAAGATCGTCGCCAGCGGCGATCTCAACGAGTACAAGATTCGCGATCTGCTGGCCGCGGGAGCGCCGATCGACAGCTTCGGCGTCGGCACCGAGCTCGTGACCAGCCGCGATGAGCCAACCCTGGGCGTGGTCTACAAGCTCGTTGAACAAGAGACGCCAAAGGGTCGTGTTGGCCGCTTCAAGCTCGCGTCGGCCAAGAAGACGTATCCGTTCGCCAAGCAGGTATATCGGCATGCGAACGCCGCCGGCGTATTTGAGCGCGATGAGATCGACCTGTCCGAGCCCGCGGACGGCGAACCCCTGTTGATGCCAATCATGAAAGCGGGCCGCTTGATCGCGCCGTTGCCGTCGTTGGCTGAGAGCCGGGCACGTTGTCAACAACAACTCGCGCACCTGCCGCCGGCATTGCACGTCCTGGCACCGGCCGCGACGGCGTATCGAGTCGAGATTAGCCCGCGGTTGTTGGACGAATCTCGCAAGATCATGGAGTGATCCGAATTCGTTTAGCGCCCGCGCGACGCCTCGCGAACGCCATGCCGCCAATCAAATGCGCGACCTTTTCCTTGGCATCCAGTCGAACCAGTCGCTATACTTCGCACCATCAGTTTCCACCTTGGGAGTCGCGCCATGAAGAAAAAACCCTACCGTGTTGCCCTCGCCGTCGTTCTATTTGCCATCGGCTTGACCACGCACGCGGCGCCGATCACCACGCCCAAGCAGTTCTTCGGCTTCAACCTCGGCGACGACTACAAGCTCGCGAACTATCAGCAGCTCACCGCGTATTGGGCCAAGCTCCAGGCCGAATCCGATCGGCTCAAGGTCGTCTCGATCGGCCGCACCGAGGAAGGCCGCGAGCAGGTCATGGGTATCGTCACGTCGCCAGCCAATCACAAGAATCTGGCGCGCTATCAAGAAATCGCTCGCAAGCTCGCGCTGGCGGACGGGATTAGCCAGGCCGAGGCGCGCAAGTTATCGCTCGAAGGCAAGGCGATCGTGTGGATCGACGGCGGCCTGCACGCGACCGAAACGCTGTGCGCCCAGATGCTCATGGAAACGATGTATCAATTCCTTGCCGCCGAGGATGCCGAGTCGCTGCGCATCCTCGACGACGTCATCATCCTCTTCGTCCACGCCAATCCCGACGGCATGGAACTCGTCACCAACTGGTACATGAAGGAGAAGGACGAAAAGAAACGCACCTACGCCGGCCTGCCGCGGCTGTATCAGAAATACGTGGGACACGATAACAACCGCGACTTCTATGCCAACACGCAAAGCGAAACCAAGAACATGAATCGCGTGCTCTATCGCGAATGGTTTCCGCAGATCATGTACAACCATCATCAATCGGGGCCGCAAGGCACGGTGCTGTTCATTCCGCCGTTTCGCGATCCGTTCAACTACAACATCGATCCGCTGGTGATCAGCGGCATCGACGCGGTCGGCGCGTCGATGATGCAGCGATTCTTGATCGAAGGCAAACCCGGCGCGACGACGCGCTCCGGCGCCACCTATTCGACGTGGTACAACGGCGGCCTGCGCACGACGACGTATTACCACAACATCATCGGTCTGTTGAGCGAGACGGTAGGCCATCCGACGCCGATGCAGATTCCGTTTCGCCCCTCGCTTCAACTGCCGAAGTCGGACTACCTGGCGCCGATTCCATCGCAGGTCTGGCGATTTCGGCAATCGGTCGATTACTCGGTCACCGCCAACAAGGGCGTGCTCGATTACGCGTCGCGCCATCGCGAGCAGCTCCTTTACAACATCTGGCACATGGGCAACCGCGCCATCGAACGCGGCAATCAGGATTCGTGGACGATCACGCCGAAGATCGTCGCCGCGGCACAATCACGCGGCGCCAAGGACATCAAGGGTCCGACCGGCCCCAAGGAGTTCGCGCGTCATTTCCGAGATCCGAAGCTGCGCGACGCCCGCGTTTACATACTTCCATCGACGCAGCCCGACTTTCTGACGGCGACCAAGTTCGTCAATGTTCTGATCGGCACCGGCGTCAAGGTGCATCGTGCCAAGAGCGACTTCACCGCCGCGGGCAAGAAGTATCCGCAAGGTTCGTACATCGTCAAATGCGCACAAGCGTTCCGCGCTCACGTGCTCGATATGTTTGAGCCGCAGGATCATCCGAACGATTTCAAATACCCCGGCGCGGCGCCGACGGCGCCGTATGACGCCGCCGGCTGGACGTTGGCGTTTCAGATGGGCGTCGAATTCGATCGCGTGCTCGACGGGTTCGACGGGCCGTTTGAGGAGTTGCCCGATGTGATTCCGCCTCCGCCGGCTAGCGTGGACGACGCGAACGGCGCCGTCGGCTTCTTTCTCAGTGCGCGCGCCAACGATTCGTTCCGAGCGGTCAATTTGCTGCTTCAGGACGGAGAAGAAGTGCGCCGGTTGAAAACGCCATTCATGGCCCAACCAATTGGCACGTTCTACGTTCCACGAAAAGACACGACGGTCCCTCGCCTCGAAAAAATCGCCAAGGAGTTGGGCACGCGCTTCGTCGGCAGCGCGCAAACGCCGGGCCAAGAAGGCGCCGCACTGAAGCAACCGCGCGTCGGCCTGTGGGACAAGAACGGCGGCTCCATGCCATCGGGTTGGACGCGCTGGATTCTGGAACGCTTTGACTTTCCGTTCAAAATCGTCAAAACGCCGGAGCTGGAAGACGGTGGTTTGCGTGAGAAGTTCGACGTCATCATCTTCGTGGACGGCGCCCTGTTTGCCAACAGCGGACCGGAGCTGAAAAAATTCCTCGAGGCAGGCGGCACGATCCTGGCGATTGGCAGCTCGACCAGTTTGCGCCGCACGCTGGGATTGCCGATCGATCATCATTTGAGCATCAAGGGAGAAATCCCTGGGCCGAAGGTGTTTTACGTGCCGCCTTCGCTGTTACGAACGCGAGTCGATCAAGCCGATCCCTTGGCGTGGGGCATGCCGAGCGAAGTGGATGTGATGTTCACCAACAGCCCGACGTTTCGCCTGCCCGAAGGCGCGGCCGACAAGGGACTGCGCCGAGTCGCTTGGTTCGACACCAAGGCGCCGTTACGCAGTGGCTGGGCGTGGGGCCAGGAACTTTTGGAAGGCGGCGTCACGGTGATGGACGTATCGGTCGGCCGTGGGAAGCTCGTCCTCTTCGGACCGGAGATTCTATTTCGGGCGCAGCCGCACGGGACGTTCAAGTTTCTGTTTAACGGCATCTTGCGCGCGGGGATGAGCGAATAGATCGCTTGCGGTTTCGCGAAAGGGACGCCGCGATAACGGAGGACTCTCCGCGCAAAACCGCAAGCGATTCCAGTCACACCCCCGGCATCGCCTTCTTCAACGGCACCAAGAGCAGGAGTACAACCGCAGCAATGGTGAACGACAAAATGCTCAAGACGAGCCAAAACGTCGAATGATACCAGTAATCCCAGTACGTGCCGATTTGCGTGAGCTTGTTGCCGATCGCGGTGGCGACGAACCAGCCGCCCATCATGATGCCGATGTAGCGCGGCGGCGAAACCTTGGCGACGAGCGCGAGGCCCATCGGCGATAGCATCAGTTCGCCCAGCGTCAAGACGGCATACGCTCCGACGAGCCATAACGGCGAAACCTTGAATTGGTGCCTCATCTCATCCGTCGCCGTCGCTTCGCCTTGCAGTGCGGCCGCGTAGAACACCAGAAACGCCAGGCCCGTCATCACCATGCCGCACATCATCTTCGCCGGTGTTGAAGGTTCCAGGCCCATGCGGTCGAGCCATTTCCAGAAGAAGATCAGCGGGAACGTCAGCGCCACGACCCAGAACGGATTGATCGCACTGGAGATGATGCCGGAAACCTGCCAGTCGGTGTTCTTGTCCGCCCAGTAGGTGATCGTGGTGGCATTTTGATGAAAAACCATCCAGAACACGATGACGATTAAGAAGACGACGATCAAGGCGCCGATGCGTTGCCAATCGGGAACGAGGTCGATGGGCCGCGGCGGCGCGACGACGGGCGGATCGCCGGCCGCAACAGAAGTCGATGCCGCGGGCGCGGCGCCGGCCGTGGGTTTCGGATCTTCCACGTGATGCTTGAAGAGCCAAAGGATCAAAACCGAAATCACCATACCCCCCGCCGCCACCCCGAACGCGACGTGAAAGCCGAAGTAGCCCTTGACGATCTCCGCCGTCACCGGCGCCAGAAACGCGCCGATGTTGATTCCCATGTAAAAGATGCTGTAAGCCCGCTCTTTCAAATGGCTCCCCGGCGGATAGAGATTGCCGACCATCGCGGAGATGTTGGGCTTGAAGAAGCCGTTGCCGATCACCAGGCACACGAGCGCCGCGTAGACCGCGGTGAGCGTTGGAATCGACAACAGCAAATGCCCCGCCATGAAGAAGAAACCGCCGATCATAACCGCCCGGCGAAAGCCGAGCTTCCAACTGGCGAGAAAGCCGCCGATGAGCGGGCTGCCGTAAACGAACATCGCGTAGTTGGCGTAGAGCCCTGTCGCTTGCTGGGACGTCCAGCCGAAGCCTTCCGTGGGATCTTTGAGATAAAGGGTGAACATCGCCACCATGGTGTAGAAGCTGAAGCGTTCCCACATCTCGGTGGCGAAGAGTACGTAGAGTCCCGTCGGATGCCGATTCCAGCCGGGAGCATCCGCGGCGACGGTGGGGTTTTCTTGTGCCATGCGATTGGCTGCTTTCTAAGGTTTGCGTGTCAAGGGGCGGGAACGGTCCGCAATTGGTTGCGCCGCCGTCGGCTCCAATCCGTGGCCGAATTGGCGTCGGGCGCGACGCAATGCATCATGCAACTTTCGCTTTAGCATCTCCGCCGGAGGGAGTTCCGTCAAGTATTGAGCCACACGAATGCGGCCATCGTCCAATCGAAGGAGTTTGATGTGCTCGTCAGACTTGCCAGCGCACAAGATCAATCCGATGGGCGGCTCCTCGTTTTCCTGCATGGCATTCTCTTCCAGCCAGCGAAGATACAACTCCATCTGACCTTTGTCGGCTGCCTGGAATTTGCCGATCTTCAAATCGATGGCGATCAATCGTTTCAGGCGTCGATGGAAAAACAGCAGGTCGAGATAGTAGTCGTCATTGTCCACGGTAATTCGTTTTTGCCGGGCCACGAAGGCGAAATCGCTGCCGAGTTCCAGCAGAAACGATTCCAGTTCGCGTAAGATCGCTTGCTCGAGATCGCGTTCGGAATACGAATCGCTCAAGCCGAGGAAATCGAGGAAATACGGATCGCGGAATACGAGATCGGCCGACATCTCGTCATTTTCCCGAAGCGCCAGCAGTTCGCGGCGAATCAATTCATCCGGCTTCTTGCTGATGGCGGTGCGTTCGAAAAGCATGCTTTGAATTCGTTCATGCAGCACGCGGGTGCTCCAGTTTTCCGTTCGGCAAAGCTCCAAATAGAAATCCCGTTGCAACGGGCCATCGAGGGCGATGATGTAGATGATGTGAGTCCAAGACAATTGTCTCATCACTGATGAGACAATCTCCCCATCCGGAAAAATCTCAGCGAAACGGATCATGCGAAACAAGTTTTGCCGACTAAAACCTTTACCGAATTCAGCGGCTAACTGTCTACTCAATGCGACGACGATTTGTTCCCCATAGGGCGCACGTTCCTCTTGAAGCAAGTCCTCGCGGATTCGTTTGCCGATTTGCCAATGCAGCAAAACAAGCTCCGCGTTGACGGCTTGCGCCGTGCGCACACGTGCCGATTCGATGAGCGTGCGTAATTCATCGAACAGGCGCGCATCGGTCCGATCGGTTCTCTTGGCAAGCGGCGCCAAATCCCGAGAGCGTTTTCTATTCATCGATTCGTTTCCTCACGGCGGCATCGGCGTCCGTTGCTTTTCCAATGCCAAAAGCTCGCTATCCTGCCATGCCGCCTCGGATTCGACCGGCTCGATGTGCACTTGCACCTCCGCGCCCGGAAGTGCGTCGCGCACGGCTTGCTCGATCTGCTCGCCCAGCGTGTGGGCTTCGTCAACCGTCCAATGGCCCGGCACGAGCAGATGAAAATCGACGAACTTGCGCGCCCCGGCCCGTCGCGTCCGCAGCGCATGAAAGAAGAAGCCAGGTTTCAGATGCACTTCGATGGCCGCGCGGACTTTTTGCTGCTCCACTTCGGGCAATGCATGGTCCATCAAGCCGTTGAAGGAGCGTGCCAGGAGGTCCCACGCGGTCCAAACGATATTGCCGGCCACGACGAGCGCGAGCACCGGATCGATCCACAACCATCCGGTGAGGTAAACCAACGTCAGACCGATCACGACGCCGAACGATGTCCAAACGTCCGTCATCAGGTGCTGCCCGTCGGCTTCGAGGATGATCGAGTTGGTGCGCCGGCCGACGCGAATCAACACGCGCGCGACCGCCAAGTTGATGAGCGATGCCCCGAAGGAGAGCAACGTGCCGAGTTCGAGCTGTTCGAGATCTTGCAGATGAAGAAGCCGCTTGACTGCGTACCACGCGATGCCGACGGCCGCGACGAGAATCAGCATTCCCTCCAGGCCGCTGGAGAAGAACTCGATCTTTTCATGGCCATACGTGTGCGTCGCATCGACGGGTTGTGCCGAATACCACAAACACACAAACGCCGTCACCGCCGCCACGAGATTGACGAGCGATTCGGCCGCGTCGGAAAGAAGACTTACCGAATCGGTCAGCCAGTACGCGGTCATCTTCATGCCGAGCGTGACGACGGCGGCCAAAATGGAAAGCAGAATCGGGAATCGGCGTTCGGACAACGACATGACGCTCCAGACCCCCAGGAATCGCTGCGCTCATCCCGGGGTTTGTGTACAACTCAGCACTCAGCACTTGGCACTCAGCACTCATCTTATGTGCGTTTTCACCTTGCGAGTTGGGCCGTTATGAGGGAAAATACAAAAAACCCGTCCCACGCGTTCCCCGAGGAGATCATGTCGCAAGCCATCGTTGACCCGAACGAGTTAAGACGTTTTGCTCATCATCTCAAGCAGTTCAACGGCGACCTGCGCGAGCGCCTGTCCGGCCTGCACGCCGAGATGACCCGGCTCTCCGACACCTGGCGAGATCAGGAGCATGAGAAGTTCACGCAAGAGTTCGAGCAGACCTTGCACGTGATCGAGCATTTTCTCGAAGTGTCGGACGAGCACGTGCCGTTTTTGCAGCGCAAGGCGGAACGCATCGAAGAATACTTGCAACAACATTGATGGCCAACCGCTTGCGGCTTCGCGTTCGCATGGCGCCACGCGAGCACGAAGCCGGAAGCGGCAAAATACAAACCATGTCCACCGCACAAGTACATGCCGTCGAACGGTTGGCGGACTTCAAGGCCGCGCTGCAAACCTTTGCCGACAAGGCAAAGGATGCGATGAGCGGCAATCAAATGTCGATCCGCCGCTCGTTCGAATGGCTCGAATCGCAGCTTCAGCAATGGAAGGCGGAGATTCGCCGCGCCGAGGAGCTGGTGTTTCAAGCGAAGCAGGAGTTGGCTCGCCGCAAGATGATGCGCATCAGCGACCGCCCCCCCGACACGACGTCTCAGGAAAAGGAACTTCGCAAGGCCCAGGCTCGGCTCGCCCACGCCGAGGAAAAACACGACAACACCAAGGCGTGGCTGCGGCGTTTGCCCGGCGACGTCGAAGAGTACGACGGCACGGCGCGGCCATTTCAAGACGCCCTGGAGTATGATCTCGCCAAGATGGTATTGTTCATCGAGCAAAAGATCGCCGCCCTGGACGCGTATCGCCAGATCAATCCGACCGGAGAATCGCCATGAGTCTCGCGACGGGCCGTTATCAATTGGCGAACGCGTTCAAGACGCTCAAGCTGGAATGGCAATCGACGGACGCCGTCTGGCGCGACCAGGTCCGTAAGGATTTCGAGGAGACGTACTGGGGCCCGTTGGAGGCGCGGCTGGCGTCGGTGCTGACCGCCATCGACCGGCTCGATCAGGCACTGGGCCAGATGAAACGCGAATGCGAATAGTGTCGGCGAGCCACGGGGTTTATCCCCGTGGAACGGATTTCACGCCACGGGGATAAACCCCGTGGCTCGCAATTAGGAACCTCTAAATGACCCAACCGTGGTGCGAACGACAACGCGAAGCCTTGATCGCTTTTCGGCAAGCGATCGTCACGCGCGCCGAGCGCGAGCGGGCGATCGTCGAGGGCGAACAGAGCCGCACGCAAGGGACGGAGTACCACCACATCGCCGAGAACGAGCGCGTCGAGAACGAATACGCCGCCGCACAGGCCGGCGCGGTGACGCATGCCGAGGAATCGCGCCGCCGCATGCAAGAGTTGCACAAGCAGCGTCGCTCGCAAATCAAGCACGAATTCAAGCAGACGAAGGAGCAAATCCAGAAAGATTACTACGCGAGCAAGGCGACGCAGGAAGCCGAATTCCGCGAATCGCGCTGGACCACCACGACGGTCTACGAAGCGGACAAACGCGTCGCCAAGGAGCAAATGGCCGAGTCGATGAATTCATGCAAGGTGGTGTTGCGCAAACTGCTCGCCGATTGGCGCACCGGCAAGGCATTGGTCGAGAGCCTTGAATTCCTCGAAGGCGTTCCAGTGCTCAATTCAAAATCGGTCGTCATTCCCAAGGAGGAAGACCCGTGGCGGCGTATGCAGGTGTGCGCCGACCAGGCTGCCGCCCATTTGAATGCACTGCAAACGATGCGCAGCCCCCGCCTCATCAACGGCTGGCTGCCGTGGATCGTCTTATCCGTACTTGTCGCCTTCTTTGCCATGCCTGGCGTGCTTGGCGGGTTTTTGGCGTGGGATCGGCTTCA
>DAIOGM010000134.1:14259-16187 GCA_036745215.1 Gemmataceae bacterium | reverse complement strand
AGATGGAACGTGAAAGGTCCGCTGTGTTCCGTGAGCACAACAGGTATTCGATGTTTCGTGCCAAGCTGCCACGCCAGCCAGCCCGCCGGCAGAACGACGTGGGCGTGAATGACATCGGGTTTTCCGTGCACACGGACGTAACGCTCGAAGCCGCGCCCGACCGCATCGCAATACTTGCGATAGTAAAGCGCGCTGCTATCCGGGCGACGTACGCGATCGAGTGCCTTCGACCAAAGGCTCTGCCGCGTCGGCGCGAATCGAATGATACGGACGCCATCGATATGTTCTTCCGACTGTTCCGCCGCCGGTTGATTCGCGTAGTTCGGAAAAAGAACAGTCACGTCATGACGCGCCGCGAGGCATTGGGCCTGATCGTGAACAAACACGCCGTTGAACGGGTGCTCCGGATGCGGATACCACGTCGGCAGGATCATGATCTTGTAACGCGCACGCGTCATGGCACTTCACCATTTCCCGTATGCCTGGCCAACACCTTGCCGGCGATTTTCTTGACGAATCGTTTCGCTCGACCCGGAATCGCATGCGCCTGATGCGCCACGCGGCGCAGGGAATCGTCGATGGCATAACTCCAGTATGATCTCCGATGTTCACCTTGGTGTCTCATCGCTTGATTCACGACATCATTCACAAATGTGCGATAGGAGTACCGTCCGCTGGCAACGATATCTTGATATGCGCGCTCCGTGATTTCTTGCCGCAACGTGTCCTCTTTGACGAGTTCAAGCACTTCATTGATGTTCGAGAAATCTTTGCGCACCGGAATGTAATGCTCCCACGGCCGCAAGACGCCGTTGTAATCGCCCTCCGTCAGGATTTGGCACGTCCGCGTCATGCAAGCTTCCAGGTGCCGGGGGCCAAGCGCGAATAACTTGATTTCGCCGTCGCGGCCCGGAAAACACGCGGCTTCGGCGTCTTCGAAACCGGCGTCCGGATGTAAGCGGGCGAATTCCATGGTGCGCCGATGGATGGCGCCGTCATGATCGACGATGCTCGTGCCGCTCTCGACGCCGATCGTGTACTTGCAACGCGCGAGGAACTCGTACCACGCGTCGCCGTGAATCGTATCTTCGCCGGACGTGGAAATATCGATGTTGAGCCTATGTTTCGGCGCCTGGGCCAGCACGGCATCGGCGATTTGCTGCTTGAGATATCCATGTCGCCCAAACCAGAAATACGGTTTGCCGGCAGTTCGATAACCAATGTCAATGTCCTTGGGCGGCGGCGCCGCGACACTGGGCTTCAACAAGACGCGATCATCTACATAACCGGTCAAGCTTGGATAGAAGTGAACCTTCGAGAAATCGACATGGCGATAGATCTTCGGCCACTCCGCCGGCGGCGCAACACTGAAGACGCAGTTGATTCCAAATGCGCTGATGAACATGCAATACAGATCGGGGTGATAAAACTCATCCTGGACCAGGATCGCCTTGACTGCGTTCGTTCGTAGCACGGCGCTGGCTTTTCGCATCAACCCGCGAAGCCAATCCTCCCCGCTCCAGTGATTGGCCATATATAAATAATGAAAAACGATCAAATCATATTGACGCAATTCACTCAACGGCGGCAGCGATTCCTTGGCCAAATTCACATAGGTAACCGGATGGGGTGAGTACGCACGAAACGAATCGAGGTGCTCCGCCGTCGTCGGCCGCATCTCGCTCGGTCCATAACTATAAATCAATAGTAAGTTAACTGGCTTCATGACCATTTCCGGCGAGGCAATTGTCTCAATCAAAATAACTGGGCAACGTGGGGCGCTGTGATTCGCGCAGCGACTCGGGTCGATTGGCGAGCCGATTCAATGTCAACAGCCGCAATTGGCCGATCGCGGGCCGGTATTGCGGTGATTTCGTGTCGGCGAGATTCGCGTGCCGAATGTACTTGAAGTCACAGGGCAGCCGATC
>DAIOGM010000134.1:0-14249 GCA_036745215.1 Gemmataceae bacterium | reverse complement strand
CACCAGGACTATGATCGCCTTGTCGCGGGTTTCGCGAACGTACAGCTCGTCCCAGCTCGCTTGCACGAAGATATTCATCGTCGCGTCCAGGATACACCAGCGGCCATTCAAACGGACCTCATTGAAGACGTGGCCCGGGATCGAGGTCAAACGGTTGTCGATTCCTTCGTGATCCAGCAGGGACTTCGTCAGGAATGCGAAATCCGTGCAACAGCCGATGTCGGAGTCGAGATATGCCGAAAGCGATGGCACGGTGTCTTGCCAATCGTTATGTTCATTTGTTAGAACGCAACCTGGCTTGTCCAAGTTAACGATGTTGCCATAGCCCCAAAGGCCGGACACGAAGTTCATCACAAACAGCGCTTTGAGTTTTTTGTCGTCGTGTTCGCATACGTTAGCCCAGTCGCGTTTCAACTCTGGAGAACGAACGGCAAAATGTTCCATCACACATTGGTGGAAATTCGTGAAGGTTTTCAAATTGCGGCGTCGAAACTCGGTTCGCAATTCAAAGCTCTGCAAGTTGAGGGAAGAACACTCGATGATCTGCAATCGGTCCAGGTTCTCTTCTCGAAGTTCAAATGCCTTGCTTGAGGCCAGCTCATTCGACAAATCGGCGACCATCCGCCTCTGAAAGCTGTGATGGTCGCGGACCGGGACCAGAATCGCCAGGTAAGAAACGGCGCCAAGGAGGACCAACGTGCGGAAAAACCGAAAACGATCGCAGTTGAACGTCAACGCATAACACGCCACGGCGGCCACGGCCAGGATTCCGGAAATTCGAAACGTCGAGCCGGCGTAAATCGGTTTTCGCTCCGGCGTCGTATCGTCCATTTCCGCGGCTCGTGAATACGCTTCATCCCGCACAATCGGCGCAAACACTACCGCGGTCTGGATCGCGACCAACAGGGCCAAGCATTGGCAGAAACGCACATTCGAATTACCGCGCAGAATCCAATCCATGCCCACGGCGACCCATGAGCGATTCGCATCGCCGACTTCCTTTTCAACCGAATCCTCCCGGCAAAGATTAGCCATCTTGCCAAGTCCTCCGGCGGGCCATTTTTCCCAGCAGCCGTGTGTTCCTCAATAAGCCGATAATCCGATGAATACCTTTGCAGGAACATCGAACCATTACAATACCATCGTCCGTTGCGTCAACGCAGCTTTCGGTGGAGATTTTGCCGATGGGGTTGAATCGCCTCCATGAAGTTGGGAGCGGCATCATCCGTTTCCCTAACCTCAATGCGGGCAATGCGATGAACTCGATCGCTGGAGATTGAAAACGCTCTTTTTTTTTGGGCGCTGATTTGCTAGAACGTTGGACTGCATATTGGCTGTTCAGAGAGGATTGGCATGAACGGATTCGCCGGCATTCTGGAGTATTTGGCGGAGACCTGGAAGCGTAGGTATTTCTGGGTGTCGCTTGCCAAGCTCGATTTGAAGATGCGCTACCGTGGCTCCTTGCTCGGCATCGGCTGGTCGCTGTTTCATCCGCTGGCTTCGACGGCGATTTACTGCATTATCTTTGGCGCCATCTTCCAAGCGGATATACGCAGTTACGTCCCCTTCTTGCTCTCCGGGCTTGCAGCCTGGACGTTCATATCGACATCGATTCTGGAAGGTTGCAATACGATTCGCGCCGCGGAAAAGTTCATGCGCGTTTATCCGGCACCGATCGTGATTTACGGCCTGCGGACCCTTGGCGGGTTGAGTTTCCATTTCTTTGTAATCCTGGCTATCACGGTGATTTTCTCGTGGATCCTCCTCGGCTTCGGCAACCTGGCGGTGCTGCCGTGCTTGATTCCAGCGATATTGATTCTGACGGTGTTCTGCTGGTCGGTAATTATGATCTTGGGAATCCTCGATGTGTACTTTCCAGATAACAAACACATGATGCAAATCGTGTTGCAATTATTGTTCTATGCGGTGCCGATCATCTATCCGCCGGATGCGCTGCGCCATGAGATGCTTCGTACATTTATCAATCACAATCCACTGAGCGCGTTGATCATCTTGATTCGCGATCCGATTGTCAACATGCAGGTGCCCGCAACCGAAGTCTGGGTTGTCGCCATCGGCACGACGTTGATTTCGTTTTGCCTTGCCAGCGTATTGATCAAGCGTACGGAGCGGTATCTCGTTCTACATTTGTAATTGAATCATTGCCCATTGGCGATTGATGGATCGAGGTCAAGGGAGACAGGGATGGTCGGCATACACCTGGAAAACATCACGCTGCAATTCCGTGTGCGTAAGAGCGGGCGCATCGGCCTGAAGGAGTTCATCGTCCGCGGATTGTTTCGCCAAACGGCAAATCCCTATCTCGAAATCAACGCGCTCGACAACATCAATCTAACGATCAAAGAGGGCGAACGCGTCGGCATCATCGGCCACAACGGCGCCGGCAAAAGCACCCTCTTGCGCCTGATGGCCGGCGTTTATCCGCCCACCACTGGTGAACGCCATGTCGTGGGAAAGATCAGCTCGCTCATGGATATCGGCCTGGGCATCGAACCGAACGCGAGCGGCTGGGACAACATTGCCTATCGGTGCTATTTACAAGGCGACACGCCGGCTGATGTGCAAGCCAAGCGTCAGGAGATCGCCGACTTTTGCGAACTCGGCGACTTGCTCCACATGCCGATTCGTTACTACTCCAGCGGCATGTATGTCCGCTTCGCATTTGCGGTGGCGACGGCCGTCAATCCAGAGATCCTTCTCCTGGATGAAGTGTTCGGCGCCGGCGACATCACGTTTCATCAGAGAGCCCGCCAACGCATGCTGGGCCTCGTCGATAAGGCTCGCTTGATGGTGTTCGTGTCGCACGATCTGGTCACGATGGAGGAATTCTGCAACCGCGTGATCTGGATGGAGAAAGGGTCCATCATCCACGACGGTGAGACCAGTGAAATCATGCGGTTGTATCGCAAGAAACACGAAGAACGCATGGCGATCGCCGCGTGATCCGGCTACTGCGGCTTGCGGCGAAACCAAAAGCTATGGCTGACGCCATGAATCGCAGGTTGAAAATGGGCCCAGGCGTTGCGGAATGGCCCGGCGTGATCCAGCATCAAGAAGTTCATGGCCAACATTACTTCAAAGGCTTGGTTGTGTGACAAGAATGCCTGGAGCAAATACGATTCCGTCCAGAACATACGAAATCGCGGATTGGTTAGATAAACCTCGGCATATTCATATGGCATTGGAATGTCGTGAACATGAATGATGACTCCCGGCTTGACGGCGGGGACGATGTCCAGGAGAAGGTAATTGACGTCACTGCCGATGCGAACGGTATGGCCGGAATCGATGAACAAGATGTCGTTGTGGTCAAGCTCTTGAAACAACGTCGGCGAAACGGCTTCGACGCGATCGTTGATGAGGGTGGTTAGTGCGGGCAGGCTTCGCGTGATGTCCGTCGGATAAGGATCGATGATCGTGTAACTTGGAACAATGTCGCCATCCGCGCGATTTCGCATCAAGGCGGCGGAGATGACTCGGGAAGAGCCGCCGGAGCCGATTTCGATGATGCGTCGCGGCTTGTGTTTGCGAATGAGGCTATGAAGCGCCGCGGCGCAGCCGAAGCTGAAGCCGTTCCAGCTCGTGTAAAATTGGTGCGGATCGGCGGGTGGTTCGTGCGGCCATTGGCATTCCGCCCCGAAGGCGCTGCCCAGCTCGGCCAACAATTCGAGTTGTTGGGGCAAACGCATATCGACGCCCGCGAGATTGCTTTTGCGTTGAAACACGCCGCGTGCTCGCAGGTCGTTGGCATCGGGAATCGGCGAATAGAAATGGACGAGCGTGGGCAAACAGCCGAGCTTGAGACATTCTTCGGTGCCTTCGCCGGTCTCCGCCATGTGGCGAACCGATTTGGCGATCTCGCGCCAATAAAAGAGGCGCGAACGAATGCCGTGAAATAGCCCGCCGATTTGCCGGCGCATCGGATGATAGGCTTTCCTGAGGAGATTTCGCATCACGTGCTCGCTTGCATTTGGTTTCGGGCGACTTTCGACTAGCGAGGTTAACGACATGCAACGGGCCGGTCAAGCGCAGCTTATGAGTTGATGGGTATTGCCTGAAATGCGAGGTTACCTTTGAACGCCGCTCACCCCAGTTTGATACGGAAGCTGGCCAAATTCTTGGGCGCAAGAAAGCTCGTCGATTTCTTTCGACGAAAGCCCCATGAGTCGGCAAAAGAATTGGATGTGCAGAATTGTTCTTACTGGACGAATTATAACGTCGCCAATCATCGCCAGTTTTCTTCGATTGCGGACTCGCTCGCGTTTCTCGAATGGCGTAATTCGCAATACCATAACTACATTGAGTTAATGCCCGTGCAAGGGCAGGATGGTAAGACCGTATTGGATTATGGCTGTGGCCCCGGCAATGATCTTGTGGGATTTGCAGCCTATTCGAAGCCTGGCCACCTGGTTGGGATGGACATATCGGCAAAGGCTCTCGATGAAGCGAAGTGTCGTGTTGGACTTCATAACTACGTGGCTGAGTTCATTCCAATATCCGAACAACATAACCAGATACCACTCGACGCCGGTTCCGTGGATTACATTCATTCTTCCGGAGTTGTGCACCATGCGGTCAATCCGGCCAAGGTGCTGAGTGAATTTCGGCGCGTACTCAAGAGTTCGGGCCGATGCCGAATCATGGTATATCATTACGACTGCCTTTGGTTGCATCTATGTGTTGCCTATATCAAGATGATTCGCGAAAGCGCGTTTCCCGGTCTCGGCGTGCGTGAGGCGTTTGGCAAGATGACGGACACGACAGCGTGTCCGATTTCGCGCGTTTACAAGCCGGAGGAGTTTGTCGAACTTGCCGATCAATGTGGTTTTCGCACGCGATTCCTGGGTGCGGCGATTGCGAAGGCGGAAGTCGCGCTGTTGCCGGAGCGGCTAGAGGCGATGGAATGCGAAGCGCTGGATGGGGAACATCGCCGGTTCCTGGCGGGTTTGACGTTTGACGCGCAAGGTTTGCCGTTGCACAACGGAACGTTCGCGGGCATTGATGGTTGCTACGAACTCGAACCGGTTTGATCCACGGATTTGGAATTGAACGGAGTCAGCATGTCGGCGCCGAAACTCAAGATCCTGGTACTTTGTGATTTCGAACCCGGAAACGCCAACGTGATCCGGGATTACTTGTATGCTTTCAACTTACATTCTCGGCACGAATGCTACTATCTGCATACCTGGAAATCTCATCAATGTAGCCGGCTCCAAAAGTTATCGTTGAATCAATTCGACGTCATCCTCATGTTCTGGGATTACTACTGGACCGTCGTTGACGACGAGCTGAGCCCGGCTTACTTGCCTGCCTGGGTCTACGATCAAATCACCGCGGCGTCAGCGCTCAAGGTGATGTTTCTTCAGGACGAATATCGCGCGGTGCGCAAGATCAATCGTACGATGGCGCGCCTTGGCGTGAACATCATTTTTACGTGCGTCGATGAGAAGGACCATGATATCTTTTATCCGAAACGGTTGATCCCTTCATTGCAGGCGGCGCATACGGTCTTGCCCGGTTACGTGCCCGCGAATTTGAAGAGCATCAACTTTCCGGTCACGGCGCATCGCCCCGTCGATATTGGCTATCGGTCAAGGAATGTGCCGTTTTGGCTTGGCGACCTTGGTCAGGAGAAAGTGCAGATCGCGGCGCAATTCGAACGCATCGGCCTGAAATATGATTTTTCGACCGACATTTCCGTTCGGGAGCAAGATCGACTCTACGGCCGAAAGTGGCTTGAGTTCTTGAAGACATGCCGGATTTCCGTGGGCACGGAGAGCGGCGCGAGCGTCGTCGATTTCGACAGCGTCATCCGGGCACGCTGCCAACAATATTGTGCCGAACATCCCAATGCGAAATACGAAGACGTGCGGCCGTTTTTCGCGGACGTGGATGGCAAGGTCGTGATCCAAACGATTTCGTCGCGAATATTTGAAGCGGCCGCATTTCAGCATACGTTGGTCCTTCATGAAGGAAGCTACGCGGGCATCCTCCAACCGGACGTGCATTTCATATCGGTCAAGAAGGACTATTCCAACGAAGCGGAAGTCGTCGCCAAGATGCGCGACATCGCGTTCTGCAAGAAATTGGCGATCCAGAGTCATGCGGACCTGATACAAAGTGGTCGGTATGACTACCACAGCTTCACGAAGTGGTTTGATGGGATCATTGAAGACCATGTTCCCATTCCCATTCGAACTACGACGCCCAATCGCGTGCTGTTTTACGCGGACAATTATCTCCACGGCGATTGCATCCTGCCGCGCAGCGGGAACTATGTGATCCTGCCGGGCGTTGCCGAGATCGCGAAGCAATGCGTCGAGGAAATTCCGTATCGAAATATGTTGATGTTCACGTGCAGTTTCAGTTTGATACTCAAGTTATTGGCGAATTGCGACGTGTTGCGTCGGCGCGTGGTTGAAGCGGTGACGAAATCGGGGTCGCGAAGTTTCACGTGGCGAGGTTTGTTGCGTGACTTGCGGATCCTGGCGCTGTTGAATTCGTCGCGCGCCAGGGGCTGTCCATTTGGACCCCCGTACGAAGTGCGCCTGGACGTGGACGAAGATGAAAATCGATTTGTTTTTCGAAGCATGCCCAAGGAAAACGAAAACGATGCCAGCCAGCATCAACAACAGGAACATGAGTTGCTGAAACAGTTATCGGACGAGCACGTAAGCGGGCCGCTTTCTTGGGATCATGGCGCCGTTGGCACGAATCTTGTAATGCCGATCAGCGGCAAACACTATGATTTGATTCACATCAATGAAAAAGGCGTATACGATCTTACCCATCTTCATCAACTTTTCGCGGAAAACCCACAGGATGAAAACGCATTATTGGATGACGTCTTACACTGCGATTTGACGAAGACGCGACTCGCCAAGACTTTGGCGACGACCGCGCAATTGGCCGCGTCCGTGGGTGTATTGCTTTTTGTTCGCAAGCCGGCTGCCATCGTCGCCAAGTTAACCAATCGCGTTCGGAAAGCCGCCTGAATTACGGGCGACCGCGCCGTACTCCGATTCGATGCCATCACGAAGCGGCATCCTTCAATAACATCTCGTTCAATCGCTGCGCGAACGTCAGTGGGTCTTTTACCTTGGAGCCTTCGAGGATGACGGCCTGATCGTAAAGCAGCCGCGCGAATCTCTCCAGGCGTGGATCATTGCGATCCTTCACGAGGATGCCGCTCATCGCCTGCACGAGCGGATGCTCCGGATTGATCTCCAGGATTCGCTTGCTCGCCGGCGCCGGGCGGTCGCGCTGCATGCGTTGCAGGATGCGTTCCATGTTGGCGCTCATGGCGTGCTCGTCCGCGACCAGGCAGACGGCGCTTTCTTTCAGGCGATTCGTGGCGCGGGCGTCGGCGATGTCCGCGATCTTCTCCTTGAAGTAATCGCACAACGGCTGCAGCTTTTGCTTGACGTCATCGCTCACGGCGCCCGCATCGACGTTCGCCCGGTCGATCGCCTTGAGCGGCTTGTCCTTGTAGGCGCCGATCGCGTCCACCACGAACTCGTCGGCTGGATCGGTCAGGTACAACACCTCCCAACCCTTGGCCTTGAAACTCTCCAGAAGCGGCGATTGTTCCAATACCTCGCGGCCGTCGCCGGCAAGGTAAAAGATCTCCGTCTGATCGCCCGGCATGCGTTCCACGTAATCGGCAAGCGAGGTGAACTTGTCGGCGTCGGTCTTGGACGATTCGAACAGCAACAAATCGGCGAGTTTTTTCTTGTTCTCGAAATCCTGATACGCGCCCTCGCGCAAGAACGCGCCGAATTCCTGAAAGAAGCCGACGTACTTGTCGAATTCCTTGCGCTTCATTTCCTCCAATGTGCCAAGCACCTTGCCCGTCAGGTTCGACCGAATCTTTTCCAGGGAAGCGCTGTGCTGCAAAATCTCGCGCGACACGTTGAGCGGTAAATCCGGCGAATCGACGACGCCGCGGACGAAACGCAAATACTTGGGCAGCAGCGTTTCGCAATCGTCGAGGATAAAAACGCGCTGAATGTAAAGCTGCAAGCCTTTCTTGGAATCGCCGAACATCAAGTCGAACGGCTTTTGCGCCGGGATGTAAAGGAGCGCCTTGAATTCCAGTTGTCCCTCGGCCTTGTAATGGATCGTCCTGAGCGGATCGTGCATGTCATGGGCGAGGTGTTTGTAGAAGGCGTTGTACTCGTCGTCGCTGATCTCGCTTTTGTTGCGCAGCCAAATCGCCTTGCGGGCGTTGAGCACTTCCTCGGACTTCGTGCCATCCTTATCGACATCAATGACGATCGGATGTTCGACGAAATCGGAGTATTTCTTGACGAGCATGCGCAGCGTGTACGGCTCCGCGTACTCCTTCGCATCCTCGCGCAGGTGCAAGATGACATCGGTGCCGCGCGTCGGCTTCTCGCATGGCTCGATGGTGAAGTCGCCTTGACCGGTCGATTCCCAGCGGACGCCGCCGTCGGACTTGCCGGCCATGCGTGAAATCACCGTGACCTTGTCGGCGACCATGAACGACGCGTAGAAGCCGACGCCGAACTGGCCGATCAACTCCGGCCGTTCCTTGGCGTCGGCGGCTTTCAAGCTGTCGAGAAACTCGCGCGTGCCGGAACGAGCGATGGTGCCGAGTTGTTCGACGATGGTCTGGCGCGACATGCCGACGCCGTTGTCGCTGATGGTGAGCGTGCGTTTCTCGGCGTCGGGGATGAGCTTGATCTTCCAGTCGGCGTTGCCCTCGAGCAATTCGCTTTTGGTGAGGCCCTCAAAACGGATGCGGTCGATCGCGTCCGAGGCGTTGCTGATGAGTTCGCGCAAGAAGATGTCCTTGTGCGAATAGAGCGAGTGAATGATCAGGTGCAATAGCTGTTTGAGTTCGGTTTTGAACTGCATGGTCTCGGCTGACATGTTAGGCCTCCGGTTCGGTTGTCGTCAATATTATAAGGGTGTCGTCCAGGCTTCGGCAGGCAAACCAATTCGCCACATCGTTCGTCTTTTCGTTGAGGGCCCATTTCTTCCAAGGAGCGAGTCATGAAGTCACGTCTCGTCATTTGCGGGCTATTTTTGGCGTGCTGCGCGTTATTGTCGCGGCTCGGCGCTCAGGATCAAAAGGACAAGGATAAGAAAGCTCCGGAGAATACCGACGTCACCGCCGACGTGCGGGAGATGAACTCCGACAAATTCGCGTCGCCGCCGACGAAGTTCCGCGAAGGCCATGCCAAGCCGCGAATGTTGGACGCCAACGCGGTCCAACAAACGAAGGCGGGCTTCACGATTCAGCTTCCAAGTAAATCGCCGGTTCCGACGCCAACGATTTACAAGGGAAAAATCCTCGTAAGCGGCGGCTTTGGCAGCAAAGAGTATTTCTGCTTCGACGCGATCACCGGCAAGCTCGAATGGGGCGTTGATCTCGACGATGATGGGCCGACCTCCTCGGTGTGCGGCGACGACATCGTCGTGTTCAACACCGAATCGTGCACGATCTTCGCCCTTGATCTGAAGACGGGCAAGCACCTGTGGTCGCACTTCCTCGGCGATCCATTGACGAGCACGCCGACGATCGCGGGGGGCGTCGTGTTCACCTCCTATCCGGCGATGGGCGGCGGCGGCGAGGCGCCGGAGCAGAAAGTTGAGCCGCCGGCCAAGGGCAAGCTCAAGCTATTGCCTAAAAAGGGCGGCAATCTGCCGAAAGAGTTCCTGCCTGTCATTCCGCCGGACGAAGAGGTCGTCCAGCCGATCGGCAAGAAACAAGCGGGCGAACCCAAGAAGCGGCCGAACGCATCGCACGTGTTCATAGCGCTCGACGTGAAGACAGGCAAGATCCTCTGGCAAAAGTGGATCGATTCGGACGTCATGTCGGCGCCGGTGTGCGTCGATGACGAGGTCTATGCGACGTCGTTTTCCGGAACCGTTTACAAGTTCAAGCAAAAGGATGGCGCCATTGTCTCGGCCACGCGTAGCCGGGCGACGAGCGCGCCGGTGATCGTCGGCGGCAATGTCTACTGGACGCAGCGCGCCGATCGCGGCAAGGACGAGAAGTGCGCCGAGGAGATTGCCGGCAGCGACCGCGCCAAGGGCACCCAAACGTTTGCCGCGGCCAAACGGGATGCGGTTTATCTGGACGGCCCGGTGCAGGAACGATCGGGGATCAACGCGCTAAGCAAGGCACTCGACACGGCGAACGGCCTGGGGGGCGGCGCGTTGAAAGTCGCCAATGCGAAAGCTGCGTACGAGAACATTGGCCAGGGCAACGTCTCTTCCATGCAAGGGTTCCAGGGGTCGCGCATCCTCAATTACAAGAATGCGAACTACAACTGCATGGGGGACAAGCTGGTCAACACCGATCCGAAGGACGGCAAGATTCGCTGGGAGGTGAAGATCAAGGGCGACCTCGCGAAGGAAGGCGGCCATCTCGCGGCGCCGCCGGCGGCCGCGGGGGGACAGCTTTTCATCGCCATGCTCGAAGGCGAGATTTTGCTGGTCGATCCGGAAAAGGGCACGACGACCAAGTCGTACAAGGTCGGCTCGCCGATCCGCTCGCAGCCCGCGATCGAAGGCGGCCGCATCTACGTCGGCACGCAGGACGGCAAGGTCGTGTGCATCAATACCGGTGATGCGCGATTCACCGGCTGGTACACGTGGGGCGCGAATATGGCCCATACCAACGTAGTTGAAAAATGAACTTTTGTTGCGAGCCACGGGGTTAATCCCCGTGGTATGGACACCCATTCCACGGGGATTAACCCCGTGGCTCGCAAATGCTTGCACAGAAACCAATCGGCCCGCCCGGTGTTCAATTCTATAGCCTCGATTGCGCGCATTGCCTGATTGCAAACCCGCCGGGGGCGTGGTATTATCCATTTCCCCAATTGCCTACCGAATGAACTCGCAAGGTGCTTCCGAATGTCTTTCCGGTACGTGCTGCTGTTTTTGATGCTCATTTCTTGCGCTGCTTCGGCGTCGGCGCAAGCCAAAAAACCTCAACCGGCGCAGGTGCAATCGCTCTCCATCGAGACGGGCAACAAGAATGGCGTCATCCTCTCGGGCCGCGACGCGGGCCTCCAGCTGGTCGTGACGGGCAAATTTGAAGCCGGCCAGGAACGCGATTTGACGGATCAAGCCCAATACGAAGTTTCACCGAAAGACATCGTCGCCGTAGACAAGACCGGCTACGTCACCGCACTCCGCGAAGGCAAGGCGACGATCCGCGCGACCATCGCCGATCGCGTCGCGCAAATCGACATCACCGTAACCAATGTCATCACCGACGCGCCGATCAACTTCAAGAATGACGTCGTGCCGATCTTCACGCGTTTCGGCTGCAACGCCGGCGGCTGCCATGGCAAATCGGGCGGCCAGAACGGCTTCGCACTCTCGCTGTTGGGCTTCGAGCCGGAAGAAGATTACGAAGCGCTCGTCAAAGAAGCGCGCGGCCGGCGCGTTCTGGTGACGGCGCCGGAGTCGAGCCTGCTGTTGATGAAAGCATCCGGCCGCATGCCGCACGGCGGAGGCATCAAGCTCAAGAGCGATTCGCCGCACTATCGCATCGTGCAGCGCTGGATCGAACAGGCGACGCCGTTCGGCCGGCCGAGCGACGCCACCGTGACGCGCATCGAGGTGTTGCCGCGCGAACGGTTGCTTGCCAATGGCGCGACGCAGCAACTGCGCGTGATCGCTCATTATTCCGATGCTTCCCAAAAAGACGTGACGCGACTGACGCAATTCGAATCGAACGACGCAGAAACGGCTTCCATTTCCGAGACCGGCGTCGTGCAAGCGCACAACCTGACCGGCACGGCGGCGATCATGGCCCGCTTCTTGACGCATGTCGATGTCTTCCGCGCCACCATCCCGCTCGGTATCGAGGTCGGGAATTTGCCGCCGGCGAAGAACTTCATCGACGCCGCCGTCTTCAAGCAATGGAAAAAGCTCGGCCTGCCGCCGTCTGCGGTTTGCGATGATGCGACGTTTTTAAGACGCGCGACCATCGACCTCGCCGGGCGTTTGCCGACATTGGAAGAGACGCAAGACTTCTTGAAGGACCAGGCTGCGGACAAGCGCGACAAGCTCGTCGATCGCCTGCTGACGAGTCCCGATTACGCCGACTATTTCGCGGGCAAATGGAACGCGGTGTTGCGCAACAAACGCCCGACCTTGAAGGACGACTTGAAGCCGACGGCCGCGTTTCATGGCTGGATTCGGGATGGTTTGCATCAGAACAAGCCATACGATCAATTCGTGCGCGAGATCTTGACCGCATCGGGCGAGGAAATCGCGACGCCGCCGGTGACGTGGTATCGCGAAGTGAAAGACGTGGCGTCGCAGGTCGAGGATGTGTGCCAATTGTTCCTCGGCACGCGGTTGCAATGTGCGCGTTGCCATCATCATCCGCTCGAGAAGTGGAGCCAGCAGGATTACTACGGCATGGCGGCGTTTTTCTCGCAGCTCGCGTACAAGAAGCCGCCGCCGCTCGCGAAGGGGGAGAAAAAGCCGAAGGATGCGCCGAAGCCGCTGACGCATGTGTATCACAACGAGGGCATCGCCAAGGCGCAGAATCCGCGCACGAAACTCGACGTCAAGCCGACCGCACTTGCCGCGGAGCCGATGAATCTGCCGGCCGACATGGATCCGCGCACGAAGCTGGCCGACTGGGTGACGAGCACGGCCAATCCCTATTTCGCGAAGGCGCTCGCCAATCGCTACTGGAAACATTTCCTGGGCCGCGGCTTGACGGAACCCGAGGATGATCTTCGCATCACCAATCCGCCCACGAATCCCGAGCTGCTCGACGCGCTCGCCAGGTTCTTCGTGGAGTCCAAGTACGATCTGAAGAAGCTCGTGCGGGCGATCTGCGTTTCGACGACGTATCAACTTAGCTCGACGCCGAACGAATGGAATCGCAGCGATCGGCAAAACTTTTCACGCTTCACGCAGCGGCGATTGAACGCGGAGGTGCTGTTCGACGCGATCGACCAGGTGACGCTGGCGAAACCGGAATTTCCGGGCATGCCGGCAGGGACGCGTGCGGTGCAGTTGCCGGATCAGGCATTCGAATCGTACTTCCTCACCGTGTTTGGCCGGCCCGACGCGACGAGCGCTTGCGAATGTGAGCGAGCGTCGGACGTTTCGTTGTCACAAATGCTGCACCTGATGAACTCATTCGAGGTGCTCGCCAAAATCGGCGGTACGGCGCCCAAGGCGACCAAAGAAAAGAAGGCGGCGCCGAAGACGAAAGTAGCTCCCGGCCAGCGGCTCGCGAAAATCGTCGCCGACAAGCGGCCGCACGAAGAGAAGGTGCGCGAGTTGTTTTTGGTGACGTACGCGCGCGAGCCGAGCCCGCGTGAAGTGGCGGCGCTCGTGGCATATATTCGCCGGCAAAGCGAGGTGCGTGTTGCGTATGAGGATGTGCTGTGGGTTCTGGTGAACTCGGAGGAGTTCTTGTTCAATCATTGATAATGTTATTCCGACCCCCGGGAATCGCTGCGCTCACCCCGGGGCTTGCTGATACAATGTTCGCAACGTTTGGGGGGGGGAGATTTCCATGCTGACGATTCGAAGCAAAACCGCGGCGCGCGACTGCCAGGGCAACACGCGGCGCGACTTTCTCAAGGCGGGCTTCCTCGGCCTGGGCGGCTTGACGTTGCCGTGGCTGCTTGAGCAAAAGGCGAATGCGTCGAGCACCGGCTACGTGCGCGACAAGGCGATCGTGCTCATTTTCTGCGGCGGCGGCGCGAGCCATATCGAGACGTTCAATCCGAACATGGGCGCCCCGGAGCCGTTTTGCAGCGTCACCGGCGAAGTGTTGACGACCGTCCCCGGCATCACGCTCGGCGGCACGTTTCCGCGCATTGCCGAACACGCGCGCAACATGGCGATCGTCAAATCGTTTCGCCATCCAATCGGCAACCATGAGCAAGCGATCAGCCACGTCCTCACCGGCGGCACCGACACAAATGGCCAGTTCATTCTCGGCCATAGCATGGGCGCCATGTACGCGCGCCTGCGCGGCACGAATCACGAATCGACGGGCATGCCGACGTACGCTCTGCTCAATCATCCGCATTCCGACCCGCAGTATTCGCGCGAACTGCAGCGCGTCACCGTCGGCTCGCGCGGCGGCACGTTAGGGCCGACGTTCAGTCCGTTCACGCCCGGCGCCGGCGGCACCACGCTTGAGAACATGCTCTTGAACATTCCGCCGGACCGCTTGACGGATCGCCGTGCGCTTTTGCAAGAACTCG
>DAIOGM010000133.1:0-16193 GCA_036745215.1 Gemmataceae bacterium | reverse complement strand
AGATTGGAAAACTTGCGCAGGAAACAAAGATTCTGATCATTAGTAGAACAGATGAACTCGGATTGACACAGATGCGAAATCGTGAGAGTTCCCATTCATTCGCAATGAGCGGTGCTGTACTTTCCAATCAGAAACTCTCCGCGTTCTCTGCGCCTCTGCGTTTCCAAAAAAGGGTTCCATTTAGAAACGCAGAGACGCAGAGAACGCGGAGGGCAGAACCACAAATCCTTGTTGGTACAAGAACCAATTGCATTTGCATTTATCCGTGTCCATCCGTGTCCATCTGTGGCTAAATTCGCTGTGCGTCGTACTCGGTTGCGGCTCGGCCGCGCCTTGTTCATCTGTGGTTCAATCGTTCGGCTGAACTTTGGCTTTTTTCGGCGGCGGCGTATACTCCGGCCTCTTGGCGTCGTACTTCGGATTCGGCGTCGGCATCTGGGCCCCGACATCGCGTCGCCAGGTGTGCAGGCGGGTGCGAAGTTCCTCGACGAGCTTTGGCCGCTCCTTGACCAGGTTCTTTTGTTCGCCGATGTCGTTCTTGATGTCGTACAACTCCACGCTCATGTCGTTGAAGAACTCGATGAGCTTGAAGTCGCCGGAGCGGATGGCGCCGTACGGCATCGCGCCGCCGAGCTGGTAATGCTGGTGGTGCGGGTAATGCCAAAATAGCTCCGTGCGCGTCAGTCCCCCCGTATCGCGCAAGAGCGGCGCCAGGCTCACGCCGTCGTGCTTCGGGGCGTCTTTCAAACGCGCCATTTCGACGAGCGTCGGGAACAAATCCATCGTGATGACGGGCGTGTCGGACACGCGCCCCGCTTTCGTCACGCCCGGCCAATGAACGATCAACGGCACGCGCACGCCGCCTTCGTACGCCGACGCCTTGCCGAAACGCAGCGGCCGATTCGACGTCGTCGGCACGCGCCCGCCGTTGTCCGACGTGAAGATGATGATCGTGTTGTCGTCGAGCTTGAGTTCCTGCAGCTTGGAGCGAATGCGGCCCACGGTCGCGTCGAGGCTCTCGAGCATCGCCGCGTAGGCGGCGTTGTTGTGCGTCAGCCCGGCCTTGAGCTTGGCCTTGTACTTGTCAACCAGGTCGGCCCGGCCCTGAATCGGCGTGTGCACCGCGAAGTGCGGCATGTAGAGGAAGAACGGGCGATCCTTGTTTTTTTCGATGAACTTCACCGCTTCGTCGCCAAGCCGATCCGTGAGATATTCGCCGTCCTTGCCTTCGCTCAACGTCGGAATCTTCCACGGCGCGAAGTAGCTCGGCGGCGCCGCCTTGTCGGTCCCGGCGATGTTGATGTCGAAGCCGTGCTTGTGCGGATAGTAATCCTCGCCGCCCAGGTGCCATTTGCCGATCAAGGCGGTGATGTAGCCCATCGATCGAAACAAGCGGGCGAGCGTCGTCTCGGTCGTCGGCAAGTGCTTCGTCCAAATGGGCACGAGCAGCTTCGGATTGTCCGGCATCAACCCGGGAATCCAGTCCGTGATGCGCAGCCGGGCGGGATACTTGCCGGTCATGAGCGCGGCCCGCGTCGGCGAGCAGACCGTGCAGGCCGAATAGCTTTGCGTGAATCGCATGCCGTTTTTCGCCAGGCGATCCAGGTGCGGCGTCTCGTGCAAGTCGCTGTCGTAGCAGGCGAGATCGGTCCAGCCGAGGTCGTCGGCCAGGATGACGATGACATTGGGCCGATTCGCCGGTTCGCCGGCAGTGAGCGCATGCCCCGCCGTCAAAAGAAACAAGCCGACTGCGAGAAGAATCCGGTTCATCAAAGACCCTCGTGACGCCATCGCCAAGGCTAGAATATTCCCGACCATCTCGTTGTCCCAGGAAACCTGTCCATGCCCAAGAACATCGTCATTTGCTGCGACGGCACCGACAACGAGATCGCCACCGACTCCACGAATGTGCTTCGCCTCTTTCGTATGCTCGAGCGCAACGAACGTCAAATCGTCTACTACGACGCCGGCGTCGGCACGCTCGTGAACCCGGCGGCGATTTCAACTTTTCGCAAGCACCTGAGCAAGCGGCTCGATGCGGCGATCGGCTTGCGCGTCCGGGAAAACGCGATCGCGGCCTATCGTTTCCTGGCCAGGACCTATGAACCGGGCGATCCAGTCTACTTTTTCGGCTTCAGTCGCGGCGCTTACACGGTGCGAGCGGTCGCCGGCATGATGCACTTTCTCGGCTTGTTGCGGCCGGAACACGAAAATCTGGCGACGCTCGCCTGGTCGATTTACGCCAATGAAGCGAATGCGCACGCCGTGTCGATGCGTTTCGCGGGCGGCAATCGCTTCAACCGCTGTTTCGGCGTATCCCCCAAACCGAGAATCCACTTCATGGGCGTGTGGGACACCGTGAGTTCCTTCGGCTTCTTTTTCAATTACCGAACCTTGCCGTACACCGCGACCAATCCGTCGATCGTGCACATCCGCCATGCGCTGGCGATCGACGAGCGCCGCGCGTGTTTTGACGCGAATCTGTTCTTTCCGATGCCGGAACAATTGGCCCAGTGCAAGCAGGTCTGGTTCGCGGGCGTCCATGCCGACGTGGGCGGCGGCTATCTGGAAAAGGAAGCAATGCTGGCGAAAGTGCCGTTGCAATGGATGCTCCGCGAAGCCGAGAGGCGGGAACTGCTCATCAACGCCGAACAGCGCGCGTATTTGATGGATTCCAAAGACAAGCCCACGCCCGACATCGGCGGACCGATTCACGAATCATTGCGCGGCTTTTGGCGAGTCATCGAGTGGATTCCACGGCGAGTCTTTGACTCGACCACCAACTCCATGCGCTGGCGCCTGCCGCATTTTGGCAGACGCCGCACCATCGAGAAATCCGCCGAACTGATCAAGGAGCAGGGGCGGCCCGTGCTGCATCGATCCGTACTGGAGCGCAAGGAACGCATTGGATATTCACCTGGCAATCTTCCGCAAGTCTATGCGGTCGAGGACTGACGCGGCGGGATTTTCCAAGGCGTATTTTTGTCGGCGACCCGCGCTTGACTTTTGTTGTCGATGCATTTCTGCTTAATGGTCCTTTTCGCAAATAACTGTAGGGTTCGCTGCAGACAAAACGAACAATCACCGGAGCACCGAAGGTGCGCAAACAACTTAGCCCAGGGCAGAGCGCAGCGCCGCCCTGGGTTGGTTGGCGCCAAATGATGAAGCTCTGAAAGAGCGAAACAATCGGCCGAACGCGGTTGTGACGCACTTTCAGTGCTAGCGCGACTTGACTTCGTTGACCCAGGGCGGCGCTGCGCTCTGCCCTGGGCTAAGTTGTTTGCGCACCGTTGGTGCTCCGATTGCAGCCCAGCCTTCGCGGTGGTTTACCAGCGCCGGCTTCGCCAGAAACGCGCCGAGATCGCGACCGCGGACCGCAACCGCGCAACCTGCGCGACGTCCATGATCTGCCGGCGTGCGGACCGGCTCCGATGTCGGCAGTCGTTTCTTCGCGTTCGCCAATGTATCATGCTTGTAGAAACCAAACAATGGTTCCATTGCCATGCACACTCTCGCCAATCGCTTCCATGACCTGTCTGCATCCCAGAAGCGCATGGTTCATCAAATCCTATGTGAACATGCACTGGCGAAATGGCGTGAATTCTGTGAGTCGAAACGGCGCATCGCGTATGTCGAGACCGTGTGCGGCACTCACCAGGCAATCGACATGCTACTGCCCCACGACGCACTTCGTTCGGTAAAAGAGAGCAAAGATGACGCCGAGGTCGATCGCCGATATGGCGAACCGATTGCGGCGATGCAAGACGAAGACCTTTCGTTCCCGAAGCCGATCACATTTGCGTACTATGCGATTTACAATACGTTCAACCGATACGTCCTGAATGCGGATGTCGACGACTGGCTGATCGTGAACCAAGCATTGTCAGCGGAAACAGATGAATCGCGCCGGCAATTGCTGCTCGAAGCCGCAATCGAAAGGGCAATGTAACCAACGGCTGAAGCGGACCAGGGTCGTACCGTTCGGCGGCTTAATCGTTCATTGCACGGAATGCACTCATGACAAGAATTTTGCTTCTGTTGTTCGTCGCAATCTCGATGGCCGGCTGCTCGTCGCGTGAAGGAGTCTCTCGCCGCGTTCAGGTCGATGAGGTATTCCCGCACGAACGCCTGCTGCTTGGGGTTGAGGGCTTTCGCTGTCGTTGATTTTGGCGATGTCGATTGTATTTTCACGTTATTCTCAGTCTGGAGTGGTGAGATCGGCAAAGAAGAAATTCTCGAAATAGTTGGATATTATTCTTGCAATGCCAAACATGGGGGATACTATACTTTCTTTCAGTCCGTCATTGCCCGGCAGATTGGTTAAAGGATTCTGGACGGAAGGAAAAAGAAGCCAGCCAGCCGAGTTGTCGCCCCATGCGATTATTGAACGGTCTCGGCACGCTCAACCTGGTGAGAATTTGACGAGAGGCATTGATGCCGTCGCCGCCCATTTCCCCATCGCCCACGATGGAAAAGCCAAGTGATTTCGCCCACCTCGTCGCTCGCATTCGCGACGGCGATGAGCGCGCCTTGGAGCGCTTGCTGGCGATCATCGCGCCACCGATGCGCCGTATCGCGGCGACCTTTGTCGGCCCTGCGCTTCGCTCCCATGTCGATGCCGATGACCTGGTCCAGCGTGCCGCACTAATCCTCTGGCACGGCCTGCGCGCCGGCAAATTTGAAGTCTCTTCCCCCCAACAGCTGATGAGTCTCGCGCGAACCTTCCTGAAGCGCCAGGCGGCCAAGGCGGTGCAGAAATATCAGTCTGCCATGACCGCCATGGCCGCAACCGGCGAATTCGACCTCGGCGCGACCATGGTCGAACAGAGCGTCATGCCAGTCGCTTGCCCCGTCAAGAAAGCGGAGACGAGCGAGCAAATTCAGAATCTTATGACGCGGGTCAACGCGGACGATCGCCGCATGCTTGAGTTGTTGCTTCAGGGCCACACCATCGCTGCCGCCGCCCGGGAACTCAAGATCGAGCCCGCGGCGTTGCGTATGCGCTTGTCGCGACTGCGAATTCGGGTGCGACGGGTCCAACACATCCGGGTTAAGGTGACACGAAAACAGCCGCCAAAGAAAGCGGTGGAACTCGCGCCACGGTGCCCGCCTCGACTGCTTGCACACCATGCCGTAAGTTAAAACGCTGCAATAGGGTGCGACACTTCCAGAATTCCGCGCCGAAGTAACGGATATTGCACAGAATCCGACCAAATCTGAAACGCGATGAAAACAAAGATTCAGCTTTGTCAAATTATTTCCAACGTTTTTTCCTGACATAACACCACACACAGGAATATCTTGCGGAATATCTTGCCGATCTTGCCGATTTTCGGGTGTTGCGCTTCGCCGGCGCGTAGGGCATTCCCTGATTAGCTGCCAAAAATCAAGATGTTGCCAGTTTCTTCCACAAACGGAGTCTATCCATGACAAGCCCATTCAAGTCAGTCGCCCAGCGTCTTCGTTCGTGGTTCACGCCGCGCAAGCCGTCGACGGTCCGGCATCGCACGCGCCTTCTAGCGGAAAAGCTAGAGGACCGCTTGGCCCCCGCGACGCTGTTCTGGAGCCAGACTACGAACTGGAATGCACCCGGTTTTGGTGGCGCGGTCTTTACCACCGATGACGGCGGCGCCACCATCAACCAAATAGCAAGCGGCTTTAATCGCATCGACGACGTCGAGGTCGATACCGTCCATGGCAAGATCTATTGGAACAACTGGGCTTCGGGTCAGCCGAACAACGCCACCGAGGGAGTCTACCAGGCCAACCTCAATGGGACTGGTGTGTTCAAACTCGTCAGCTTGGCTCAGTCAAACAGCACCAGCGGCGCGGCCTCGGGGCAGCATGGCATTGCACTCGATCCTACCAACAACGTTGTCTATTTCACACGCGGTGTCAGCTACGCGGATGGCAACGGCGGTCCGGAAGTTTCCAAGATCAACATGAACGGCACCGGTTACACCCGGCTCAGCACCAACAACAGCGGATGGTTTTTCAGCGGTGTCGATGTCGATCCGGGGACCAGTACACTTTACTGGGGCTCCCCAGGTGTCCTCAACACCGGCACCGGCGGCGCCGTCAACCGAATGAACACTAATGGCACGGGCCATACTTTCAATTTGGTTCCGCACACCGATGGCCGCGGGCGAGCGATGGCACTCGACGCCGGTCGAGGGCTGCTTTTCTACACATCGTGGGGGATCCAGAATCCTACGGCACAGGGGGGTATCTTCGTCTATAACCTGACCAGCGGCATCTCGACTCAAGTCCTGAATGATCCGACGACGGGAATCCCCGACGTCGAACTTGACACCGTAAGCGGACGAATCTATTGGACCGACTTTGTGCGCGGCCAGATCCGCAGTGCTGCCTACAGTGCCAGCGGAACCCTCAGTGGAATAACGAACGAAGTTACAGGGCTGACCAATCCTTATGGGCTCGCTTTGCAAGCCAACGCGCCGCCGACGAATATCGTTCTCACGGGCGACTCGATCAGCGAAAACGATACCGCCACCGTCAGCGGCACCTTCGTCGATCCCAACGCTGGGAACACGCACACCGTCACCGTAACGTGGGGGCCTGGTGAAGGCAGCACCACCGTGACGTTGCCCGTGGACGCACGCTCATTCTCGATCTCGCACCCGTACCTGGACGACAATCCGACCGGCACCAGCTCCGATGTGTATCCGGTGAGCGTTACCGTCAGCGACGGTTCCGCTTCCGTATCCGGCAGCACCAGCGTGACGGTCAACAACGTGGCCCCGATACTGGGTTGCGTGACCCACATTTACGAGTTGAACGGCAGCTTTGCGGACTCCTTGGGCGGCCCATCGATGGCGCCTGCCGGAGGATCGCTCGGGGCGACCGGCTATTCCTTCGGCGCCGGCCAAGGCCCCAATCTTTCCAATGCGATTAACTCCAGCACGTATTCCATCGAGATGTTCTTCAGCATCGACGCCACCACCGGCTACCGAAGGCTGATCGACTTCAAGAACCTCACCTCGGATAATGGGCTGTATAACCTCAACACAGAGCTCAATTTCTATCCCCACACGACGGGGCCGGCCGGCGCCTTTGTCGCCGGGCAACCCGTCCACGTTATCGTCACGCGCGATGGGGCGAGCAACCAGTTCATCGGTTACGTCGATGGCGTGCAGCAGATTTCGTTCACGGACTCTCTTTTGGATGGCACGTTCACGGGTTTGAACAACATCATTCACTTCTTCAAGGACGATGTGGCCGTCCCTGGCGAAGAAGCGAGCGGATTCCTGGACTACGTGCGGATTTACGATTGTGTGCTGTCCGCGGCGGAAGTGAGCGACTTGGCCGCCGGCGGCTCGCCGTCCGGCCTGAATGTAAGTGCCTCTGCAATCGACGAGAACGACAGTGTCACCCTGACAGCGGATTTCGCCGATCCGGGCACGCTGGACGTCCATACCGTCACCATCAACTGGGGCGAAGGCGCTCCCGATGTTCACGTGCTCCCGCTCGGCGCTCGCTCGTTCACCTTCAGCCATCAGTATCTGGACGATAATCCCAGCAACACCGACTCCGATGTCTATCCAATTACCGTCACCGTCAGTGACGACGACTCCGGCAGCGACATCGCCAGCACCAGCGTCACCGTGAATAACCTCGATCCGACGCTGAGCGGCCTATCGGCCACGCCAATCCTGGAAAATGGCACCACGACACTCAGCGGCACCATCGCCGACGTCGGCACCGAGGATACCTTCACCGTCGCGATCGACTGGGACAACAATGGCAGCTACGAGGAATCGCACTTCGGCGTTTCGGCCGGCACCTTCAATTACCCGCATCAATACCTGGACGACAATCCCACCGGCACCTCGGTGGACAACATGCCGATCAACGTCCGCGTGACCGACGATGACACCGGCGTCGCCACGGGCGGCACCAGCGTCCAAGTCACCAACGTAGGGCCGAGCAACCTCGCGCTGACCGGCGATACCATCGACGAAAACGACTTCGCCACTGTCACCGGTTCCTTCACCGACCCCGGCACGCTGGACGTGCACACGGTCACCATCAACTGGGGCGAAGGCGCTCCCGAAGTCCACGTACTCCTGGTCGGCACTCGCTCGTTCAGCTTCACGCATCAGTACCTGGACGACAATCCCACCGGCACCAACACCGATACGTATTCGGTCAACGTCACCGTGGCCGACGATGATAGCGGCAGCACCAATGCAAGCGCGAGCGTCGTCGTCGACAACGTGGCCCCGACCAACCTCGTTCTCAACAGCGGCGTCATCGACGAGAACGACACCTTCACGCTCACGGGCACCTTCACGGATCCCGGCACGCTTGACGTGCACACGGTCACCATCAACTGGGGCGAGGGCGCACCGGAAGTCCACGTGCTTCCGGTCGGCGCTCGCTCGTTCAGCTTCGGCCATCCGTACCTGGACGACAATCCGACCGGGACACCTTCCGACGTTTACCCCATTTCCGTCACCATCACCGATGACGACGGCGCTGGGGGCGCGCCGGGCGGCGCCATTCGCGTTGCCGTGGTCGGCGGAGGCACGGCCAGCAATAACACCGGTTTCCAAGCAATCGTCGCACAATTGAACGACGATACCTTCTTCAACTTCAATGCCGTGCTTGTGTCGCCGACGGATGTGGACACGGTCGCTGAGCTCAATGCCTATGACGTGGTCGTCATCGGCGGCAGCGGCGAAGGGAGTTCGAGCGTCGGTCAATTCGCGGTCTACCAAAGCGCCTTGCGCACGTGGGTCGAGGCCGGCGGCGGCGTCGTGATGACTGGCTGGGGCGTGTGGCAATCGGGCCCAACGACTCCACCACCGTCCTCGCACCCGGACATCAACGCCATCATTCCCGTGAACACCGACGCGTTTTATACCTTCCAGAATGGCGGGTCGCTGAACATCTCCGCGACACCGCACCCCGTGACGGCAGGCGTGTCGGGGTTCAGCCTCGTTGGGGGCGATTTCATTGAAAGCTCTTCTGGCGGCACGGACCTGGGCGCTACCGTCCTTGGCACGGACGCCAGTGGCGATGCGGCGGTCGTTGTAGGATCGCCCGTGAACGGACGGTCGGTTTATCTGGGGCCGATCTACGCCGGAATGACACCCTTCTATAACAACAGTGAATTGCGATTGGGAAATGCCGATCACCTTCTGGAAAACGCCCTTGCTTGGGCGGCAGGCGGCGCGCCTCTCACAGCGACCACCGGTGTCGCTGTCAACAACCTCGATCCGACGCTGAGCGGCCTATCCGCCACGCCGATCCTGGAAAATGGCACCACCACGCTGTCGGGCACCATCGCTGACGTGGGCACGCAGGACACCTTCACGCTCGAAATCGACTGGGACAACGACGGCTTCTATGATGAGACCTACCTGAATGTCGGCCCAGGCCCGTTCAGCCATACCCACCAGTTTCTGGATGACAACCCGACAGCCACGCCGGTCGATAACATGCCGATTGGCGTGCGCGTCACCGATGACGACACGGGCGACGTCGTCGCCGGCACGACGGTTGAGGTCACCAACGTTGATCCGGTGATCGACTCGTTGTCAGCGACGTCCGTGGACGAAGACGGCACCGTGCACCTGACCGGCACATACCATGACACGGGCACGCTCGACACGCACGAGCTCACCATTGACTGGGGCGAGGGCGCTCCGGAAACCTACGTCGTCACCGGCGGGGCGTTCGACATCACGCACCAGTATCTTGACGACAACCCGACTGGCTCGGCCAGCGACGACTACACGATTGGTGTGACGCTCACGGACGACGACTCCGGCACGGACGAAGCCAGCACCACGACCACGATCACCAATGTGGCCCCCGTTATTACTTCTGTCAGCCTTAGCAGCACCTCGATCGACGAGGGGAGCAGCACGACGCTCACGATCAACTGGGACGATCCGGGGACGCAGGACACCTACACCGTCACCATCAATTGGGGCGATGACAGCGATCCGACGATTCTCACCATTACCCCCAGCTTTGATGTCATCGGTGTCGGCGCCAGCGTGACCGGTTCCTCGACTCTTGTGGTCACGCACGTTTATGCCGACGACGGCTCGTCGCCGGGCAACGGCACGCTCTCGGATGTGAGCACGATCAGCGTCTTGGTTGAAGACGATGACCTGGGCTCGGATTCCGCCAGCATCGACGTCACCGTGAACAACGTGGCCCCGACGCTGTCCGCGATCGAAGGGGTGCCGTTGACCGATGATCCGGACGAATGCAACACGACCTGGGTCGTGACCGGGCAGTTCAGTGATCCAGGCACCGATTCCTACCAGTTCGCGATCAACTGGGGTGACGGCAACATCGACACCTTCAACGTTCCCGGTCCCGCGTTCCCAGGGTTTGCCGGTTTTGTCGCCGTCAATGTCCCCGGCTCTGCCAGCCACACCTACACCGCCTTCGGCACCTACACGATCACGGTCACGGTGACGGACGACGATGGCGGAACCACCTCGGCGGTGGTCGGCGTCGTCGCCGTGGAGGCCTCGGCGGAGATCGTCAACGATCCGGTTTGGGGCCTCATGCTCGACATCCATGGCACCGATTTCGACGATCACATCACCGTCAATCAGAACATGGAAAATGGTGTCCAGGTTTTCAAGGTGCATACCAATTCCTGGGCGACCGACCGGACGTTTGCCGCTGCCGGCGTCAACATCGTCAGTATCCACCTGTGCGAAGGCGATGACCATGCGGTCATTTCCTCCGGCGTCGATGTCCCCTCGATCCTCTTCGGCGACGAGGGTAATGACCATCTCAACGCCGGCAAGCACAGCGCCATCGTCCTCGGCGGCGACGGCGACGACATGCTGATCGGCGGCATGGGCAACGACATCCTCATCGGCGGCGAAGGGGCCGATCGCATCGTGGGCAATAACAACGATGACATCCTCATCGCCGGCTACACCGCGTATGACGCCGATGAAGCGGCATTGAAGGCGCTGTCGGCGATCTGGAATACGGGCGCCAGCTATGCGAGCCGGGTCGCAGCCGTGCAGGACACCAGCAATCCGTATTACTTCAAGACGGATGGGCTGACGCAAACCGTGTTCTCCGATGACGACGTGGACCAACTCACCGGCAGTTCGGGCTCGGACTTGTTCTTGGCTGACACCACTCTCGATGAGAGCGGCGCCGTCAAGGACATCATCACCGACCTCAAAAACGAAACGGCGTTGGATATCGACCTGTCATAACGCAGTCGCCAGGTTGAACGAGCAAACCCGCAGAGCGGAGACTTCGGTCTCCGCTTTTTTTTTGCTTAGAGCCTGAAACAGAATTGGGAGGGCGAGGCTCCTGCCGAGCCGCGAACCCCCAAGCAAAGCTGATTGCGGACGCCGATTCCGATGCTTCGGCTCGGCGGGAGCCTCGCCCTCCCGGTTAATTTTGTTTCAGGTTCTTAATAACCTGCCAAGGCTTGCCTACGGTGTTTTCTGCTCACTGCGCGCCTGACGGGCGGCCAGGAAATGAGGATCGATCTCGAGTGCGCGGTCAAAGTCGGCGCGGGCGGCGGCCAAATCTTGACGGGCCGCGTGGGCCAGGCCGCGCATGTACCAGGCGAGCGGCAGCCCTGGCCGAAGCTGGATCGCCTGGGAAAAATCCGCGATTGCCAGGTCGAGACTGCTGACTTCGAGGTGGCATTCGCCGCGATGCAGCCACGCCTGCTCCAGGTCGGCCTGTTGCTCCAGGGCGCGAGTGTAGTCAAGCACCGCGGTCACAAAATCGCGGCGGGCGCGGGCGATCTCGCCGCGGCGAAACCACGCGAAGGTCATCGACGGATCCAACTCAAGCGCCCGGTCGAATTCAGCGCGGGCGCGATCCAGATCCCCACGTGCCAGGAACAGGAAGCCGCGATTGTAATACGCCAGCGCACGGCCGGGCTGGAGGGCAATTTCCGCATCGTAGTCGGCAAATGCCTGCTCCCATTCGCCACGGGCGAATCGGCAGAACGCGCGGTTATGGTGCGAATTGGCCAACTGGGGATCGAGCGACAGTGCTTGCGAAAAATCACTTTCCGCTGAGTCCACGCGGCCCATCTCCAGGTAGGCGAGGCCGCGGTTGTGCCAGGTGCGGGCGTTCGAAGGCTGAAGGTCCAAGGCTTTGGAGAAATCACCCAGGGCGCGGTCGAAGTCTCTTTTTGCAAAGTAGGCCAGTCCGCGGTTGTTGTAGCCATTGACAAAATTGGGTTCCAATTGAATCGCGCGGTCGAAGTCGGCAATGGCGTGATCGATGTCGCCGCGACGTGAATAGACGAGGCCGCGCAAGTGGTAGCCTTCCACGAACGCCGGGTTCAATTCAAGGGAGTGATCGAAATCCGCCAGTGCCTCTTCTGTGCGGCCCTGTTTGAAATGAACGCACGCGCGGTTGTGAAACGCTTGCGCATTTTTGCGATCGAGTTGAATGGCACGGTCGAAGTCGGCGCGGGCATGGTCCAGGTCCCGCAGCGCGAGATACACCATGCCGCGGTTATTGTGAAATCCACTGACATGGGCATCAAGCGCGACGGCGGCATCGAAGTCCGCCAGAGCGCGATCGAATTGGCGCAGGAACGTGTAAGCCCGGCCGCGATTGTTGTAGGCCAATATAAATCGCGCATCGTCTGCAAGGGCGCGCGAAAATGCCGCAACGGCCTGGACGTATTCTTTTTTCGCGAGGTGCGCCATCCCCTGCTGGTAATGAAGCGACGCCGCCTGCACGTCCGGAGTCGGCGCAACGTTCAAGAACGGCAAGATTTCCGGCGCAACGTCGGCCGAATCGAAGACTTCCCAAACGTGATCGTCGGCGGCCGACCGGACCGGCTTGGGCGCCCATCCGCAACGCGGGCATACCTTTTGACCGACGTTTAGCGCCTCTCGACAGTTGGGACATGAGTTGGCCATGGTTCACGGATCGAAACGACAGAAGACGAGTCATGAAGAGCCACCTCTTCGGCCCATGGAGATTCTACCGACATACATGCTCTCCCTCCATGCGCTGCGCGAATTTGCCGAATTTGTTTAATCTTCAATACATCGCCAATTCATCTCCCGCTCACCGTGCGGCAACGCAGTACGGCTGCGACGGCGTAATATTTCCGAAAAAACATATCTCGTTCCCGACTATTCGGCACTATATAGGCAGGGCAATGACGGAGTGCCATTTAATGATTCATGGACCAACTGGCGTCATAGCGCGGAAATCACCGAACCGGTTCGGAGCGGTGCGCATTCTTGCCTTGACGCACGCCATGCTGTTCGGCGCGGCGAGCTTCGCGGGCGCACAAGTAGACGGTCGCCCCGATCCGAAAGGAATCCAGCCACCTGCGGTGACTCGCGATTGGCCGTATTGGCGAGGACCAGGCAGCTTTGGCGTCCGCACCGAAGCGCTCGCCGCGACGACATGGTCGCCAACCAAGGGCATCCGCTGGAAAGTCGCGCTGCCGGGTCTGGGGCATGCGGCCCCCGTCATCGTCGGCGATCAGGTCTTTATCGCCACCGCGGACGAAAAGGCCCAGTCTCAGGCCTTGATCGCCTTGCACCGCGAAACCGGGGCGCTCTTGTGGAACACCGTGTTCTACCGCGGCCGATTCTTGTACAAGCATCAAAAAAACTCGCACGCGTCCGCCACGCCGGCTTGCGATGGTTCACGCGTCTTCGTGCCCACCGTGGCCGACAACGCGCTGTGGCTGACCGCGCTCAACGTCAATGGCGACATCGCCTGGCAGCGCCGGCTCGGGCCATTCGCGTCCGAGTGGGGCTACGCGTCCTCGCCGGCACTTTACAAGGACCTGGTGATTGTCGTCGGCGACAACAAGGGCGCGAAAGAGGCAGTTGACGCGGCCGAGACGAGCTACCTGGTCGGCGTCAAGCGGGACACGGGCGAAATTGTCTGGCGCGTGCCACGTCCATTGATGGCGAGTTATGGCACGCCGGTGGTGGCGCACTTGGCCGGCCGTGACCAGCTACTCTTGAGCGGCGCGCAGCGAATCGTCGCTTACGATCCGGCCACGGGCAAGGAACTCTGGTTCTTCAGTTGGGGCGCCTTTCGCTCCGCCAACTCCATGGTCTGCGGGCCCGATTGTGTGTACGCCTCCACCACCTGGCCCGACAACCAGATCGTTTGCGTGCGTGCGGATGGCAACGGCGACGTGACCGAATCGCACCTGGTCTGGAGACACGCACGGGTCGTCACGGACATTCCATCGGCGCTTTTTCATGACGGCCGGCTCTACCTCACCACCGACCGCGGCATGGCCGTTTGCATGGATGGCGCTACTGGCAAGACCGTGTGGCAAGATCGTCTCGGCGGACCGATCAGCTCTTCCCCGGTCCTCGCCGGCGATGTCATTCTTTCCACGGACGAACAGGGCACGACGCATCTGTTCAAAACGGGAATGCAATTCGAACTTGTTGCGACGAATAATTTGAACGACCCGGTGCTCGCCAGCCCCGCGCTCAGCGGCGATCGTCTCTTTCTTCGCAGCAGAAGTCACCTCTATTGCGTCGATGGACAGACGCCGGGCCTGCCGGTGACGATCAACATCAAACCGACGCCGAAGGTTGCGCCGCCGATCGAGCGTCCCGTTTCGCCCACCAAGCAACCGGCGCCAAAGGTTGTCAACGCCAAGCCCGCGACAGTTGTCAGTGCCAAACCCGCAACCGCGACGGCTGACGATGGTGTCCCAGTCTGGGCTTGGCTCGTTGTTGGCGCCTTCATCGCGGTGGCATTTCTTGCGAACTGCGTGTTGGTCGGGCTGTTGCTGAAAGACCGGTTCCTGGTCGCAAAGGAAACCCCTCCTGAACCATCCAACGTAATCAAGGCCGCGGCGAAAAAGGCGCCGCCGCCCTTGCTTTTTGCGTGCGCCGCCTGCGGGAAAAGCCTCAAGGTCAAGGCGGATCTGGGCGGCAAGAAAGTCAAGTGCCCGCATTGCGGCAGTATTGCGCCCGTGCCTGCGACCAAGGCTCGCAAATCTCAAAACACTTCTTAGTCGAATTTCAAACGCAAGTATCGGCGGGCCGAGCCCCGTGAGGGGCCGGTTGAGGATGCGTCCCACTCAACCGGCCCCTTACGGGGCTCGGCTCGCCAAATACCGGGTCTATTCACTCGTCTCTTCCCAGACCGAATGGTACGCGCCGATCGATTCGAAGTACGCGATCATGCGCTGGTAAAACGGATGACACGCCAGCGTCGCGCTATCGCCGATCACCAGCAGCTTGCGGCGGGCGCGGGTGAGGGCGACGTTCATGCGGCGGATGTCGGCGAGGAAGCCGACTTCGCCTTGCAGATTGGAACGGACCATCGTTAGCACCACCGCTTCCTTTTCGCGACCCTGAAAGCCATCCACGCTGTCGATTTCCAGACCGGGAATCTGCAACTTCTCGCGCAAGAGCCGAACCTGGGCCGCGTAAGGAGCGATGACGGCAATCGCTTCCGCCGACACGCCGGCGCCAAGCAAAGCCCGCACTTTCTGGCCGACCAGATCGGCTTCCTTGATGTTGAACCGGCTCTTGCCATTGGGCTCCGGCTGCTCGTCGTATCCGGCGCCGGCGGTGTCGATGAACTGGACCGGCGTTTGCGTCAGCGGATTGGCGACGACGCCGGACAGATCGCACAAAAGATGCGCGCGGACGGACGCGTGAGCTTCCAGGCTTGCATCGTAGAATTCTTGTGACGAGAAATCCATGATCGCCTGGTGCATGCGATACTGCACGTTTAACCGCCGCGTCACCAGTGGACCATAACAGCCAACCAATCGCTCCATCAGACTGACGCCGAACCCTTGCTCGGCGGCCTCTTGCGAGAGAATCGTGGGAGGCAACTGACAGTGATCGCCCGCCAGCACGAGACAATGGCTGCGCAGCACCGGCAGCCAGCAGACCGGCTCCGTGCATTGAGCGGCTTCATCAATGACGGCGAGGTCGAACGACCGTTGCCCCAGTATCGTGCTATCCAAACTGGTCAATGTCGCACAAAGAACGGTCGCGCCGTTGAGGATGCGTTCGACGGCCAGTGCTTCCAACTGACGTGAATCGTCCAGGAGCGCGCGCCCCTTCTGGCGAAGCTGCTGGCGCAACCCGGGCTCCGGTTTGCCGCGCGTCCATTTGCCTGCCTGGCGAAACAGGGCGAATGCTTTCTTGGCAAGCTTGCGAGCCTGGCGTGTGTCGTCGTGATCTTCCACCATCATG
>DAIOGM010000132.1:0-16334 GCA_036745215.1 Gemmataceae bacterium | reverse complement strand
GCGGCCCACGGGATCGGGCAAGGCGGCGATCTGACGCACCCCGTCGGCGGCGGCGCGGATGCGGTCCGGCGTCAAACGCAGGCGGTCGATGTTGGCGGCCGAGAGGCCTGCTTGCGTCGCGGCGGCGATGTCGGCGGTGTTGACCTCGACGATCTCCATCGCTCGTTTTTCCAGCCCGGCTGCCGCGTCCATGAGCCAGCGGTTTTTGCGCTCGGTCGGCGCGGTCGCCAAAAGTCGCGACGCGACCCGTGCGCGACGAGCAAGTTCTTCAGCATACACGACGCTTGACATTTCCTGCCAGTACCCCTTTTACCCATTAGCAGTTGGGTAACACGATTGGCCGAATTTACGGGTTTTTCTGCGTTTTTCGGGGCTTTGCACAAAAACTCAGCATTGAACCACGGGGGGGCACGGGGAACACGGGGGAATCCCACACAGACAGTGATGGAAATCGAAGGCACAACCTCGTTTAGAATCCTGTTTGGCTTTTCCCCGTGACCCCCGTGTTCCCCGTGGTTCACCTCGTCCGTTCGTTTTTGTGCAAAGCCGTTTTTCGGGCCATTTACCCACGTGCGCGTGCCTCAGGGCAACTCGCGTAACAATTATGTTTATCACAATAGTAAAGATTGACGGGGTCAATGGCCCTTCGTTAAGACATCCCAGACACGGACTAAATCGCGCGTCGCTGCCACGTCGTGCACGCGCAAAATTTGCACCGCGCCTTGCGCCAGTCCATACGCCGCGGCCGCCAGAGAGCCCGCGAGGCGATCCTCGACGGGGCGATCGAGCAACTTGCCGAGGAATCCTTTGCGGGAGACACCCAGGCAAAGCGGCCGGCCGAGTTCCGTAAATTTACCTAACCTGGCCAACAGCGAAATATTGTGCTCGCGCGTCTTGCCGAAGCCGATGCCCGGATCGATGGCGATGGCGTCTTTGGCGATGCCGAGCGCTGTCAATGATTGTAATCGCTCGGTGAAGTATTGGAAGAGATCGTTGACGACGTCGTCATAACGTGGATCGACCTGCATCGTCGCTGGCTTGCCTTGCATATGCATTACCACGACGCCGGCGCCGAATTCGCGCGCGACCTTCGCCATGGCCGGGTCGCCCGTCAGGCCGGTCACGTCATTAATGATGTGCGCCCCCGCATTCAGACAGGCTTCGGCGACGGCCGCCTTGGACGTGTCGATCGAAAGGACGGCGTCCGTCTGCTTCGCCAGCGCCGTGACGACGGGAACGACGCGCTCCATTTCCTCATGGAGCGCGATCGGCTGACTGCCCGGCCGTGTCGATTCGCCGCCGATGTCGAGGATGTCTGCCCCTTGACGCACTAGTTCGAGCGCTTGCGAAACGGCAGCGTCCGTTGACGCGTAACTGCCGCCGTCGGAGAAGCTGTCCGGCGTCACGTTGACGATGCCCATCACGAGGCAGCGGGCATCCATCGGCAGAACACGATCGCGCAGTTTCCAATGCATGGCTTCATCGTACCGGAACTTGCGCGATTCGCAAACTTCCCCCAGCTTAACGAACGGGGCCGCGTAATCGCATTGACTTCATAACGCCGCCGCCGCGTTCGATTCGATGAATAACGAAGGAGAACCATGTCGATGACGAAGCGCGTCGTCCAAATCAGTTGCATGCTGTTCCTGTTCACTGCAGTCGGCTGCAAGGAGATGTTCGGCCCGCAAGGATTGCCGCCGGACCCGCTGTTCGCGAACGGCAAACCCGCGGAGTCGAAAGCAATCCACGGCCCGCCGCTCGCGCCGCCGTTCTCCGAGCCGGCGCCGCCCGTTAATCGCACGCATTACGTCACTCATTGAACGCTCGCTTTTTTTGACTCAACTCTTGCCTTGTCCTGTCAGAACCGTCATGCTAATGGCGACGACCTATGACTGTTCCACGGGGATAAACCCCGTGGCTCGCGGATCACAACGACAGGAACCGTCGCATGTCTACCGAAACCGAATCGGCCCCAGCGCATCAGCCGTATGTTCCCGATCAGACGATCATCCCGGAATTCACCTGGTCGGCGGTGCTGGTCGGTGCAGTCTTGGGCATCGTGTTCGGCGCGTCGTCTTTATATCTGCTGCTCAAGGTCGGCATGACCGTCTCCGCGTCGGTGCCGATCGCCGTTCTGTCGATCACCTTGTTCCGCGCATTCTCCAATGGCTTCGGCGTGCGCCGCGCGACCATTCTCGAAAATAACATCGTTCAGACGACTGGGTCCGCCGGCGAATCGATCGCGTTCGGCGTCGGCGTGACCATGCCGGCGCTTTTGCTGCTCGGCTTCGAAATGAGCTGGGAACGCGTGATGACCGTGTCGGTCCTGGGCGGACTGCTCGGCGTACTCTTGATGATTCCGTTGCGACGAGCGTTCATCGTCAAGCAACACGGCAAGCTGAAGTACCCCGAAGGCACCGCATGCGCCGAAGTTCTCGTCGCCGGCGAGAAAGGCGGGTCCTCGGCACGAATGGTCTTCATCGGTTTCGGCATCGCGCTGGCGCACAAGTTCCTTACCAAGGGACTCAAGCTTTGGCCGGACGAGCCGGAGCACAATCTTTACGCCCAAACGGACACCGGCGAAAAAGTCGGCTTGAAGGGGGCTGCGGTCGGCGGCGAACTTTCGCCGGAGATGCTCGGCGTCGGCTATCTGATCGGACCGCGCATCTCGTGCATGATGATGGCGGGGGCGGTCCTGTCGTTCTTTGTCATCGGCCCCTTGATTGCGACGTTCGGCGAAGGCGTCGAAACGCACGTCGCGCCGGCATCCAAGAAAATCGATGAAAAAAGCGGGCTCGACAAGGGACTGATCAAGAACATGGGCCCCGGCGAAATCTACAGCAATTATCTGCGCTACATCGGCGCCGGCGCGGTGGCGGCGGGCGGCATCATCAGCATGTTTCGCGCTCTGCCGCTCATCCTCGCCAGCATCGTGGCCGGCGTGCGCGACCTGCGCGGCGGCGTCGGCGGCAGTCAAACGCAACGCACCGAACGCGATTTGTCCATCCAGATCGTCGCCTTCGGCTGCCTTGGTCTCGTCATCGTTCTGGCCGCCGTACCGCAATTGGGACTGGGGCTGTCGTTGCCGGGCATACTCGGGGCCATCATGATCCTGGTGTTCGGCTTCCTCTTCGTCACCGTCTCGTCCCGGCTCACCGGCGAGGTCGGCTCTTCGTCGAATCCGATCTCCGGCATGACGATCGCCACGCTACTGTTGACATGTTTGATCTTCCTCATCTTCGGCCTGACCGGCGTGCAAGAGCGTCTGACCGCGATGTCGATTGCCGCCGTCGTGTGCATCGCCTCCTCCAACGGCGGCACGACGTCGCAAGACCTGAAGACCGGCTACCTCGTTGGCGCCACGCCGCGATTTCAACAGCTCGGCATCCTGATTGGCGCCTTGACCTCCGCGATCGTGATCGGCGGCACCATGCTGATGCTCAACGCAGCCGGCACGCACTACACGAAGAAAAATGTCCCCAATGTCAAGGTGTCTGCCGACCTGCTCGCCAACGCGCCGGAACAAAAAGTCGGCCGGCCGTACGACGGCAGCGACGCCAAACTGGAGCGCGACGACAACACCTACCGCTTCGTCTACGCTCGCAACAAGGACGGCAGCGCGATCGAAGGCGTGCCGGAAGCGTGGTACCTCGCGGCCCCGGACGGCCAGCTCGTCTATCGCGCCGATACGCCGATCAAGCGTGAATCCAAGCAAATGGACAACGGTTCCGACGCGCCCGAGAAATTCAAGGCGCCGCAACCGCAGCTCTTTCAGCTCATCACCGTCGGCATCCTGGGGGGCGAGCTGCAATGGGGCTTGATCGTTGTCGGCGCCCTGGTTGCCGTCGCGATGGAACTCCTGGGCATCTCCGCGCTGCCGGTCGCCGTCGGCATGTACTTGGGGCTGTCCACCGCGATGCCGATCTTCGTCGGCGGCATGCTGCGCTGGTTGACCGATCGCATACGCGGCGTCTCCGCGTCCGAAGCCGAAACCGAAACCAGCCCTGGCGTCCTGTGCGCCAGCGGCTACATCGCCGGCGGCACGTTGTGCGGCTTGATCCTGGGCTTCGTGTTCATGGCCGTGTCGCCCGACCTGCTCAATCTCGGTCGCCACCTGGGTGCATGGTATACCGAAGACATCGCCAACCTGACGGCGGTCGCTGCGTTCGCCGTCTTGGCGATTTTCCTCGCCAAGATCGGCATTCAGAAAACGCCGCCCGCCGCCTCGGATCCGACCGCGCCGCCGCCGGGCCAGCCGGACACGCGCATCACGTCGCCCTAGAATTGTCCCGAATTCGTTTAGCGCTCGCAGTAACCCGCGCGGCGAAGTGATCGCATGGGACAACGCGAGCGCTAAACGAAAATCCAAATGGAGGCATCATGAAACGCATTCCCTGGCTTCTATCCTTGACCTTTGTGACCGCCATGCTCAACGCCGACCAAGCGAACTCCGACGAAGGGCTCTGGCTCTTCAGCAATCCGCCCAAGGAACAACTCAAGAAGAAGTACGGCTTCGACATGCCGCAATCGTGGTACGATCACCTGCAAAAGTCGTCCGTGCGTTTCAACACCGGCGGTTCCGGTTCCTTCGTCTCGGCCGACGGCCTCGTGATGACCAATCACCACGTCGGCCTCGGCGCGTTGCAGAAGCTGTCCAAGAAGGGCAAGGACTTCGTCAAGGACGGCTTTTATGCCAAGACACTTGAAGAGGAATTCAAGTCCGTGGACGAGGAACTCAACGTCCTCATGGAAATCGTTGACGTGACCAAGGAAGTCAAGGCCGCGGTCACCAAGGATATGACGGCCGAGCAAGCGTTCGAGGCGCGTCGCGGCATCATCGCCAAGATTGAAGCCGACTCACTGAAGAACACCGGCATGCGCAGCGATGTCGTCACGCTCTATCAGGGCGGGCAGTATCATCTCTATCGCTACAAACGCTACACCGACGTGCGGCTCGTGTTCGCGCCGGAGCAGCAGATCGCGTTCTTCGGCGGCGATCCGGACAACTTCGCGTATCCGCGCTACGATCTCGACGTGTGCCTGTTCCGTGTCTACGAGGACGGCAAGCCTGCTAAAATTGAGCACTATCTCAAATGGTCGAAGAACGGCGTCGCCGACAACGATCTCGTCTTCGTCTCCGGCCATCCCGGCCACACGGATCGGCTCAACACCGTCGCCGACCTCGAATACAATCGCGATGTGCGTTATCCGTTCGCCTTGCAACGGCTCAATCGGCTCGAAGTGATGCTGTCGGTCTACAGCATGCGCAGCGCCGAGAACGAACGCAAGGCGAAGGACCTGCTCTTCAGCGTCGCCAATAGCCGCAAGGTTTACTATTACGGCCTCGCCGGCCTGCAGGATGCGAGCGTGATGGCGAACAAGATGACGCAAGAAAATGCGCTACGTGCTTCGGTGGCAAAGAATCCGGAGTTGAAGGACGTGGGCGGCGCGTGGGACAAGGTCGCGGAGATTCAAAAGGTTCGCGCCGCCAATGCGAAGCGTTTTAACATGCTCGAAGGCGGCCAGGGATTCAAGTCGGTCATGGAAGCGTTCAACACCAGTCGCCCGATCGTCGCGGCGCGCGCTGTTGGTCTCGCCCAGGGTGCGATCGACCACGCACCGTCGTTCGTGCGGCGGAAGAGTTGCCGAAGCCGAACGAGAAACGACTTTCCGAGTTCGGCGAGTCCGGGCAGGAATCGCTCAAGCTCAAGCTTTACTCCAAACGTCCACTTCATGCGGATTTCGAAATCGCCAAGCTCGGCGATTCACTGAGCTGGCTGTGCGAGCATCTCGGCTACAAGGACCCGCTCGTGCAGCAAATCCTCGCCGGAAAATCGGCCAGTGTCCGCGCTGCCGAGCTGGTGACGGGCACCAAGCTGTTCGATACGGATGAACGCAAACGTCTTTATGACGGCGGCAAGCAAGCGATCGATGCTTCGCAGGATCCGATGGTCCTCCTGGCCAAGCTCGTCGATGCCGAGTCGCGCAAGGTTCGCAAGATTCTCGAATCGGAATACTCGGAGCCGAACGAGCAGGCGTACGACATGATCGCGAAGGCCAAGTTCGCCGCGGAAGGCGCGAGCACGTATCCCGACGCGACGTTCACGCTGCGGCTCTCCTACGGCGCGGTCAAGGGCTACGTCGAGAACGGCGAAAAGGTCCCGTTCCAGACGACGTATGAAGGCCTGTATCAAAAGGCCGAGACGGAGAATAATCGGGCACCGTACGATCTGCCGCAACGCTGGATCGACAAAAAGGGCAAGCTCAATCTGAAGACGCCGTTCAATTTCGTCTGCACCGCGGACATCATCGGCGGCAACTCGGGCAGCCCGGTCGTCAATCGCGCCGGCGAAGTGGTCGGCCTGATCTTCGACGGCAATATCCAGTCGTTGGTGTGGGATTTCGTGTTTACCGACGAACAGGCACGGGCGGTGGCCGTCAACTCGCAGGCGATTCCCGAGGCGATCCGGGCGATCTACGACGCGCCGGACCTGGCCGACGAGCTGATCAACGGCAAGCGCAAGTAAAGCGTGGTAAGTTGCAACATCAACGTGGTTTGCGGGATTTGGCAATCCCGTGAACCACGTTTTTGTTTGCGCAGCGATATGGACATGAATCATTGATAGAAGTATGTTCCTGGCCCGTAGTGCAAGCGTCTCGCTTGCACAATTCAGCGGAGCCGCTCATGCGAAATTGCTCGTTCTTGTCCCTGTTCCTCCTCGTCGGCTGCATCCCGATGCAAACGCAACCCGAGACGCCGACGGCGCAAGTGCCTTCGACTCCGTTCGCGGACGCCCGCAAGCCGATGCCGACGCGCGTCAACTTCGCGCCGGCGTCGCGCGAGGCGTCGTATCGCGTCCTCTTGATCAAGGATCAACTCGTCGCCAAGAACGAACGCATCGGCATCAAGCCATACGCCGTCGCGATCGGCTCGGCGGACCCCGAGGTTTTCCACGTCGGCAATTCCATCTATATCTCCGAAGGCCTCGTGCGCCAGTGCGCGACCGACAATCAACTGGCTGCCGTGCTCGCCTTCGAAATGGGCCGCATGATCAGCGGGCGCGAAGCGACGATCGCGGACGAAATCCGTCAGCCCGATCGGCCGTTGCCGATCCGTTTGCCGATCGCGGGCGGCGGCATGGCGAGTGAGGCCGACCCGTTGCACGCCATCGAATTGGCACGCCATGAACGCGCGAATCCCAAACATGCACAGAAGCTGTTGCGTCCGAATCCGCAAAATGTGGCGCGCACGATCCTCGAAAACGCCGGCTATCAACGCACCGAGCTGGATGGCGTGTTGCCGCTGCTCGCCGCGGCGGAGCGTTACACGACGCTCGAAAGTCAATTCAAGGGGCCGAGCAAGCAAAGCGAGTGGAAGGGTCCGTGATCTCGGCGAGCCACGGGGTTGATCCCCGTGGTACGGACATCCATTCCACGGGGATAAACCCCGTGGCTCGCAACGCCCTCACGTTGCGTCTCAACGTTCACGACATATATTGAACGTAGACCCCGGTGACACACCTTCCGCGAAGAGGCTCTCCATGCCAGCGATGACGATGACCGAGAAGATCCTCGCCCGCCATGCTCAAAAAACCAGCGTCACGCCCGGCGACAACATCTGGATCGACGCCGACGTCTTGATGACGCACGACGTGTGCGGACCCGGCACCATCGGCGTCTTCAAGCAGCACTTCGGCAAGGACGCGAAAGTCTGGGATCGCGACAAGGTCGTCATCATCCCCGATCATTACATCTTCACCGAAGACAAGCTCGCCAATCGCAACGTCGATGTACTGCGCCAGTTCGTTCGCGAACAAAATCTGCCGCACTACTACGACGTCGGCACCGCGAATTACAAGGGTGTCTGCCACATCGCATTGCCGGAGGAAGGCCACACGCGGCCCGGCGAAGTGCTCTTCGGCACCGACAGCCACACGTGCACCGCCGGCGCGTTCGGCGAATTCGCGACCGGCATCGGCAACACCGACGCCGGCTTCGTCCTCGGCACCGGCAAGCTTTGGGTAAAAGTGCCGCCGACGATGCGTTTCATCTTCCACGGCGATCTGCCGCCGTACTTGATGGCGAAGGATTTGATCCTCGCGGTCATCGGCGACATCGGTTGCGACGGCGCAACCTACAAGGCAATGGAATTCGACGGCGACGGCGTCTTCGCGCTGAACATCGAAGAGCGCATGACGCTGTGCAACATGGTCATCGAAGCCGGCGGCAAGAACGGCGTCATCGCCCCCGATCAGGTCACGCTCGATTACGTCAACGCTCGCAACAAGAGCGGCAAGAAGTACGAAGTCGTCAATACCGACGCCGGCGCCAAGTTCTGCTTCGAGAAGGTCTACGACGTCAGAAAGCTCGAACCGGTCATCGCCAAGCCGCATAGCCCCGACAACAAGGCGTTCGTCTCCGAGATCAAGGGAACGAAGCTGGACCGCGCCTACATCGGCTCCTGCACCGGCGGCAAGATGACCGACTTCCGCGCCGCCGCCAAGATTCTCAAGGGCAAGAGCGTCAAGATCGACACGTTCGTCGTCCCCGCGACCAGTGAGATCGCCGCGGGCCTCAAGAGCGAATCAATCAACGGGCAAACGCTCGAGCAAATATTCCTGAGCGCCGGCGCCAAGATCGGCGAGCCGTCCTGCGCCGCATGTCTCGGCGGCCCGAGCGACACGTTCGGCCGGCTCAACACGCCGATCAGTTGCATCAGCACGACGAATCGCAACTTCCCCGGCCGCATGGGGCACAAAGAGGCGAAGGTGTTTCTGGCGAGCCCTTTGACCGTCGCTGCGAGTGCGCTGAGCGGGATGATCAGCGATCCGCGCGATTGTTTGCAATAACCGACACCCAAACCATGGTGTTGAACAGTCCGAACTTCGATCGATAGAATGCACTTATGAAGGTATTCCTCAGTCACGCACAATCTGACAGTGGGCTTGCGCTGGAGCTTGCCAAAAATCTCCAACGTAGAGGATTGAGAGTGTTCAATCCGGATGAGGACATTGCGCCTGGGGATAACTGGGCATTGAAAATCGGTGAAGCACTTCAAGAGTCCGATTTTATTGTGTTCTTGCTGACTCCGGGTGCGATGGACCAAGAATGGCTCCGCAAGGAATTTGAGTTTGCTCTTGGCTCGAAGCGTCACGAGAATAGGGTATTTACTGTGTTCGTCGGTCCTACTTTGGAGGTCAGTCATGATGTGCCGTGGATTCTTATGAAATTACCGCATCTTCAATTAGAGTCTGCCGCCGATTTGAAACATGCCGCAAAGGAGATCGCATCGCAATTCAGCATTCGTGAAGAAAGTTCGTCCAATGCGTGAAGTGTTTCTCTCCCATGCCAGCAAGGACCATGCGAAAGCGGTTCGGCTAAGAAAGGTTTTGGTTGACCACGGCGTACCGGTGTGGTTCAGCCCGCTTCACATCAAGGGAGCTCAGCAATGGCAGGACGAAATCGGAGAAGCCCTAGCGCGGTGTGATTGGTTCATGATCCTGCTGACACCAAACGCAGTCACGTCAATGTGGGTGAAACGCGAACTCAACTACGCTCTGAGTGAGAAACGCTACGAAGAGCACATCATCCCATTGCTATTCAAGGAGTGTGACCATCGCCCATTGTCATGGGTTTTGCCACAGTTTCAGTGGATCGACTTTGCGAACGATTTTTCAGAGGCCTGCGCTCAACTCCTTCGCATTTGGAACATAAAGTTGAAGCCAATCGCGCATAAGAAACGGCGAACAAAGCGTTTGTGATTTTCAATTTCATTGGAAACGATCATGCAACCCTCCATCACCGGCAAAGCCTACGTCCTCGGCGACAACGTCGATACCGATCAAATCATCCCTGCACAATATCTGACGTTTAACCCGTCGGTGCCGGAAGAGTACAAAATGTTCGGCAAATACGCTCTCTCCAGCGTACCGCCGGCGCAGTCGGGGCTTCCCAAGGGGCACGTGCCATTCCACACCAAGGGCGAGTTCGTCTCCGACTATCAGATCATTGTCGCCGGCAAAAACTTCGGCTGCGGCTCGTCGCGCGAACATGCGCCGATCGCTCTCGACGCGGCCGGCATCAAGTGCGTGGTCGCCGAATTTTACGCGCGCATCTTCTTTCGCAATTCCGTCAACGGCGGCTACATCGTCCCCTTCGAATCCGCGGAGCGTTTGTGCGACAAGGTTTGCACCGGCGATGAGCTGAAGATCGACGTCGCCGCCGGCACGTTGCAAAACGTGACGACCGGCGAGACGTGGAAGTTGAAGCCGCTCGGCGAAGTGGCGCCGATCATCGACGCGGGCGGCATTTTCGCGTATGCGAAAAAGGTGGGCATGTTAGAGGTGTGACACCGCCGCTTGCGGTTTCGCGCTCGCAAGCGCTTCACGAGCGCTAAGCCGCAAGCGGCCGTTCGTCGCCGCCTTCATCCACGGCGGCAACCCCTCATTCTCCTCCAACATCTCCGCATACTCCGCCAGCGACTCGACAACAATCTCCGGATAGTACTGATAGCGCGGCAAGTCCTCGCGCTTGGTGCCGCCCGACAAGACCAGGATCGTGTGATAGCCGAGCTGGACGCCGCCGAGGATGTCGGTTTCCATCGTGTCGCCGATCATGATGGTTTCGTCGGTCGAGCAGCCGATTTCCTTGCGGGCGGCGCGCATCATGATGGGACTGGGCTTGCCGACGGAGAACGCCTTGACGCCGGTCGCGGTCTCGAGCATCGCGACCATGGCGCCGCAGCCGGGGCGGATGCTGTTTTCCGTCGGGCAATTCGGGTCCATGTTGGTCGCGATCAACTTGGCGCCCTTGTGGATCATGCGCACCGCGGTCTCGACCATTTCGAGATTGAAGGTGCGCCCCTCGCCGACGACGACGTAATCGGGATCGCGATCGACGACGGCGTAGCCATTGGAGTGCAGCGCGGTGTGCAGGCCGCCTTCGCCGATGACGTACGCGGTGCCGCCCGGCTTTTGCAGGGCGAGAAAGCGCGCGGTCGCCATGGCGCTCGTGAAGACGTGTTCTTCCTCGACGTCGATGCCGAGCCGTGAGACTTTGGTTGCCACGTCGCGCCGCGTGCGCTGGCTGTTGTTGGTGAGCAAGCGAAACGGGATGTCGCGCGCACGCAGTTCATTGATAAAGGCGTCCGCTCCGGGAATCAAATCGTGGCCCCGGTAGAGCACGCCGTCCATGTCGATCAAATAGCCGTGTTTCATGAGTGCCTCCTCGGTTCGTAATGTTAATTGGCGCGGATGATGAGCGTGAGTAGCTCGAGAGAGGGTTCGACGAAAATCGACCGCGGAGAGAGATGCCAAGCCAACATCCCATGTCGCAAATGCGATGCCAGGAATTGCGCGGTGAGACGCCGTGGCGTCTAACTTGTTTGATGGGCGCGAGTTCGGCGCTCGCGAAAAACTAGGGAAAATGCGCGTACCGCCTTGGGCGACGGCAAGCGTGCTCATGAATGAGGCAATGATCGTTTCCGTTTGCTCGAATGTGGCGGCAAGATTGAAATCTTGCCGATGTACCCGGCAAGATGGAATCTTGCCGCCACGAAAATGAGACCCAACCAATGATTGAGTTTACTTCGCGTCCAGGAGACTGTGCAGCTTGTTGAGCGCGCGGATCAGATCTTCCTGATCCTCGTCCGAAAGATTGCTCAACTGTTCGACGATGCGGCCGACGCGTTTGCCCTGATATTCGAGGAGCGCTTTTTCGCCGTGGCTGGTGAGGTCCACGTCGATCTTGCGTTTGTCACGCGCGTTGATGCGGCACTGAATCAACGGCCGTTCGCGGTTTTCCAGCGCACGAATGACGCGCGACATTTGCGCGGGCAGGACGCCCAGGACGCGCTGGATGTCGCCGACGATCATGGTGCCGTTGGCTTGCAGAAGCGAGAGCGTCAGGAATTCGACTTCCTTCAAGTCGCCCGCGCGGCGGCGGCCGCGCAGCGTGGATAAGCAAATTTGCGTAACCACTTGAAAGAGTTCGTGCGCAATGTCTTCGACGCGATGGCCGGTGCCGGCGGTAGCCATGGATGGGACCTCTCGCCGATTCCGCGAAACCTCAAGCGCGCTAGATGAGGAAGAGGCGGGAATCGCGCGATTCATCTGTTCCAAACCTAACTCCATAATAAACGTTGCACAAAATCGGTCAATTGCAATAATGGAATGTTTGCACAAGATAGATAATTTGAGTTCGCCTTTGACGGTTGTACGGGCGTTTCATTCATTCGTTCGCTGACACCACGCGAAAACCGAATGAATCCGGGTTTTGCCGAACGAATCCCATTTTCACCGAATGAATGTAATACAAAATAATACGGATTTATAGCAATCGTCGCGGCACAAAGAGCCGGGTCGCCAAACTTCGAGGTCGCATGATGATGTGTTGCGCCGTGATGCCTTGAATGACGCGCTCGTCGGTCAAGCGATACAAAAGAGATTCATCGCTGACGTCACGATCGGGGCGATGATCGGCGAAGAATGCGCATAGGGCTTCATACCTACTGCACGTGCTCTGATAAATCTCCGGTCCCGCCGCGTGCGTTTCCGGGCGAAAGAGCAAGCGATAATCGTTGGTGGCGATGAGCGGTTCGTCCTCCTTCGGCCAGCGTTCGGCGTAGCGCGTCGGCGTTCGTTCGATGACAACGCGCTGATGATTCTCCCGGCCTGCCAAAGTGAGCAAGGCGGACACCGTGAGGCGCTGTTCGCACAACATGCGGCGAGCGCTGTCGAAATCGGCGGCGTCCTCCAGCACACGGCGCAGATGCAGCAAGACCGGATAGCCGAGGCGCGAGTGGCCTTCCGGGCCGATGACGGCGTTGAGCACAATCGCGAAGCCGCGGCCCGACAGGCCGGTGACGACGCCGGTCGCGCCCGGCCAACCGGCGTTGGCGAATTGCAACACTCCCTTGCGAAAGTGACGCACGAGGTAGCTTGCCTGAGCAAGAATGTCCTCCGGCCACCAATCCATGTTCCGCGCGACGACGGGGCCGTTGGGCGTCGGCAAAACCACGGTCGAACAGCCGAAGGTGGCGAGGAGCAAATCGTAGCTGATGTTGGCGAGCGTCACGTCGCGCCAGTCGGCGCGGACCTGGTTGGCGAGGCCGACGATTTCCGCGTGGAAGCGATTCAGCGTGCGCAGTCGGACGGCTTGCGCCAGCACGCGGGCTTTTTTGGGAATCGACTCGGTCACCGCGCCCAATAGTCGTTGCCCGGCGGCGAGCGCGTCGCGCGGCATGTCCGCGAACCGGCTGGCGGCGGGCCTATCGAGATCGACGTCCAGGATCGGGCGTTCCACCCAGGGAAGCATTGGGGCACCTGCATTTCGTAGGGACAAGCGGCTCGCTTGTCCCGGCACGACAGGGACAAGCGAGCCGCTTGTCCCTACGATTATACGCGCCGCGCCGGCGCATGAACTTGCACGACTTTGCCGATTCGTTTGACGTGAATGCCGCCAGGGAAATCGCAAGCAGAACTCGCGCCAGCCACGATCTCCGCGAGCCGATTCCAGGCGTCGAAGTCCATATCGGCCATCGGCCAACCTTCGCGCTGCCAGACGCGGCGAAACATTTCGCGCACGAGATTGGCGGACGCCGATTGCAGCCGATCGAGCGAAAAAACGAGAATCGCGCCGGCGCGCGGCAATTCCGCGGCCACAAGCAATTCGTCGGCTTGTGCGACCAGCACGGCACTCAATTCCTGCGCCTGTTCGGCGAGCCGGCACAGCACGTCCGCGACGCCCGAGTTGTATTGCGATTCCAGCACCGGCAACAACTCGAGCCGCAGCCGATTTCGTGTGAAGCGCAAGTCGCGGTTGGACGAATCGACGCGAAACGCAAACTGGTGTTCGTCCAGATAATCATGGACCGCTTTTCGGCGCACGGACAAGAGCGGGCGGATCAACGTCAATCCATCGGCGAGCGGCCGACACTCGGACATGCCCGCCAGGCCGCCGACGCCACTGCCGCGCAGAAGGCGAAAGAGAACGGTTTCGGCCTGATCGTCGGCGGTGTGCCCGGTCGCGATCCACGCCGCGTTTTCGTCACGAGCGACCTGCGTCAACCAGGCGTAGCGCTCGCGGCGAGCGATGCTTTCGAGATTGTCGCGCTCGCGCTCGGCAATCGCGGCCATGTCGATGCGCGTCGTTTTGCACGGGACGCCGAGATCCTGGGCAAGCTGTTGCACGAACGCTTCATCGGCATCGCTTTCGGCGCCGCGCAGTTGATGGTTGACATGGGCGAGAACGAGCCGGGTGATTTTGCCTTCGGAGTGCGATTCGACGCATAGATGGGCGAGCGCCACCGAGTCGGGGCCGCCGGAGATGGCGATGACGCCGGTGGTTTGTTCCAGACCGTGCCGATTCAGAGTTCGGTCGACTTGAACGGAAAGTTGCATCAAGGACGCTCGTCAAATCTAAGCAAAAAAATGGGGGGGCAAAAAAATGGAAGACAGAGTTAGCATCGTGTCGCACCTCTGTATTTCATTTTTTTGCCCCCGATTTTTTTGCTTCGTTTATCTTCCGCGCAACTCACGCAATTTCTGGCCGATGTCGGGCGCCCGCATGAACGTCTCGCCGATGAGCGCCGCCTTGACGCCGGCTTGCTCCAGACGCAGCAGGTCGTCGCGCGTGCGGATGCCGCTTTCCGATACTAGACAGCAATCTGCGGGAATCTCGCGGGCCACGTCGATCGTATGTTCCAAACTCGTGTCGAACGTGCGTAAATCGCGATTGTTGACGCCGACGATCTTGGCGCCCGCGTCCAGCACGCGCGGCAAATTGGCGCGGTCATAGAGTTCGACGAGCGCTTGCATGCCAAGCTCATGGATTACCGCGAGTAATTCCCGGAGTTTCTCGTCGTCGAGTAACTCGGCGATTAACAGCACAGCATCCGCACCGCCCTCGCGTGCCTGTAGAACTTGGTAACGGTCGAGAATGAAGTCTTTGCGCAATACGGGCTGCGCCACCGATTTCCGAACCGTCCAAAGATCGGCAAGACGGCCCTGAAAAAATGGCTCATCGGTCAGCACGCTAATAGCGTTGGCGCCGTTATCCTCGTAAGTTCGCGCAATGGCGCCGGGATCGAAATCGGCGCGCAAAACGCCGGCAGAGGGGGATGCCTTCTTGACTTCGGCGATGATGCCGATGCCGGGGCCGCGTTCGAGGGCGGCGCGAAAATCGCGCGCCGGCGGCGCATTAGCAAGGTACGCCTCGACCTCATGTTCGGGCATCTCAAGGCGCTGCTGTTCGATTTCTTGCCATTTAGCCGCGACGATGCGGTCGAGGATCGTGGTCATCGGGGTATTATACGTTTAACGAACCCGGGTCCGTATCGGCGATTTGCGTTGAATCGCCGATGCGGACCTGCGAGCGCTAAACGAAGAAAGTGGCTACTTGGTCGCGACGACGGCCTTCGTCAGGTCCACGACTTCGCCGGACGCTTCGAAGGTGAGCTTCTTTTCGCCCTCGCCTTCGCTGACGCGCACCGTGATGAGCGTCTTGCCCGCGAACGCGCCGCGCAACAAGTCCTCGGCCAACGGATCTTCGAGCAGGTTCTCGATGGCCCGGCGCAGCGGACGCGCGCCGAACTCGAGGCTTGAGCCCTTCTCGATGATGAACTCCTTGGCGTCGTCGGTCAGCACCAAATCCAGGTTCTTGTCCTTCATGCGTTTGCGGACCTTGCCCAGCTCGATGTCGATGATCTTCTTGAGATCTTCCTTCGTCAAGCTGCGGAAGACGATGATGTCGTCGAGACGGCCCAGGAACTCCGGTCGGAACGCCTTTTCCATCTCGCTCTTGAGCGTGTCCTTCATCTTCTCGTAAGTCGCCTCGGCGTCCTTGCGGCCGAAGATGTTGAGCGGGGCCTTGCCGGCGATTTCGGACGCGCCGATGTTCGTCGTCAAGATGATGATCGTGTTCTTGAAATCGACGATGCGGCCGACATTGTCGGTCAAGCGGCCTTCTTCGAAGATCTGGAGCAGGATGTTCCAGACGTCCGGATGGGCCTTCTCGATTTCGTCCAGAAGCACGACGCTGTACGGCCGACGGCGAATCTTCTCGGTGAGCTGGCCGCCTTCTTCGTAGCCGATGTAGCCGGGAGGAGCGCCGGTGAGGCGGCTGACGTTGTGCTTCTCCATGTATTCGGACATGTCGAGCGAAACCAACGCATTTTCGTCGCCGAACATGAACTGCGCGAGCCGTTTGGCGAGCAACGTTTTGCCGACGCCGGTCGGGCCTGCGAAGATGAAGCAGCCGATCGGACGTTTCGGATCTTTCAAGCCGGCCCGGCTCTTGCGGACGGCCTTGGCGATCGACGTGATCGCCTCGTGCTG
>DAIOGM010000131.1:0-16477 GCA_036745215.1 Gemmataceae bacterium | reverse complement strand
ACCCTTTCGGTTGCGGCTGTGCCGCGCTATGTTTATCGGTGTTCATCTGTGGTTCCAACGTTGCCAGCGCGTTCGCGTCAATCACCTTCTTGTCCAGCAACAAGTCGCGCAACGTCTCCACGAGTACGCGATTCTCGCCCAAAATCGTCGCCGCGCGTTGCCGGCCTTCTTCCAGCAACTCGCGTACGCGCCGGTCAAGCGTTTCGAGCTGACTCGGGGACAAATCCGCGCGCCGGCTTGGTTCGCCCTGGTCGGACTGAAAACGGCACACGCCAACGTTATCGCCCCCCATGCCGAATTCCTCGACGAGCGCCCGCGCAATCGAGGTCGCACGCTGCAAATCGCCGCTGGAGCCAATCGAGAGGTCGTCAAGAAGCAGCAACTCCGCTTCGCGGCCGCCCATGAGGATGCACAAATCGTCAAGCAACTGCCCGCGTGTCACGACATAACGATGGGCGGGATCCTGATAGCGCACAAAGCCGAGCGCGCCGGCCGCGTCGCCTTGAATGGAGATGCGCTCGATCGGCGTCGCATGCTCGCAACGCAGCGCGCACACCGCGTGCCCGGCTTCATGCGTGGCGACGACGCGCTCTTCCGCGGGAGTCATGCGCGGTCGTTCAACCCATTCGGTCAAGGCGCGATCGATGTCGGCCGGCTGCGTCGGCTTGGTGATGCCGTCGCGCAAGCGAAACCGGGCAATGGCGCGGCACAGCGCGTTCAAATGGTCGCCGCTGAAACGCGTGCCCATCGCGGTCCCTTCGACGAAACCGGACGTGCGCTTCACCGCGAAATCCAGCGTCTCGGGCGTCATTTGCAGCTTCATCTTTTGATCGTAGAGGGCAAGGATCTCCCCGCGATCGGCGCTGTCGGGATACGGAATGTACAGGTGAAACTCGAATCGGCCCGGACGCAACAAAGCCGGGTCGAGAATTTCGACGAAGTTCGTGGTGCCGACGACGAAGACCAGTTCCTCGCGGTGAAAGCCGTCCATCTCGGTCAGCAGTTGATTGACCATCGAATGCTCGACGCCGGAGCCGGTGTAGGTGCCGCGGGCTGCGGCGAAGGAATCCATCTCATCAAAGACGATGATCGCCGGCGCCGACTGGCGCGCACGATGGAAAATCTGGCGCAGGTTCTCCTCGCTCTCGCCGACCCACTTGCTTTTGAGTTCGGGGCCGGAGACGACGGTGATGGCGGCGCCGATCGCCGTGGCCATCGCCTTCGCGAACAGCGTCTTGCCCGTGCCCGGCGGGCCCCAGAAGATCATCCCCTTGGGCAACAACTCTTCCATGCGCGCGATTTCGTCGGCCTCGGTGAGGCGATCCTTGAACGCGAGCACATCCAGGATCTCCGCACGCAGCCGCTTTTTGATCTTCGCATAGCCGCCGACGTCGCGTTCGAGATCGACGTTGGGAATCTCGAGCTGGCCGCTCATCGTGACCTGGCGGATTTGCCGATACGCCGCGCGGGGATCGGCGGGATAATCTTCCCCCTCCAGCGACGCCAGCATTTTTCGCAGCCGCACGGCGTTCATGCCGGAGACGTGCTTGTACAGCGCCCAGGGATTGAATTCGCGGCCAAACTTGCGCGCCTCGCGCTGCGTGACGAGATGACGCAGCCGCGGCCGAGCCAGCCCGAGGAGACTGACGCGATGCGGAAAAAGGTTCTCGATCACCTGCGGCACGCTGAACGATGGGTCCTTGAAGCCAAGCCAGACCAGCTCGGGATTCTCATACAAGAGCGGAATGACCTCGCGTGCCTCGCTGGTCAGCCCGCCCTGGCTGGTCGTCAACAAATCGAGGTGCGGCAACACCACCACGCGCCGCTCGACGGCGCCGCGCACCGCATCGCGCAGTTGCGCGATGATCGTCTCCATGAACCCCTTCGGTATTGCGTCCGGCGCCTGCTGCCGTGGCCGGCCGTCGAGATAAAGGCATTGCAGCGAATGCAACTTGAGCCGATTGCGCACGTTGACATAGAGGAACGGCGCGAGATCCTTGTCGCACTCGACGAGCACTGGAATGCCGCGCGAAATTCGCCCGGCGACTTCCGCGAGTTCCTCCGCATAAGCAGCTTCGACCGCCGCTTCCGCGGTCAACTCTTTGGGCAGGTCTTTCTCGGCGATGACAATGGACATGCTAAACTTCCAGTACGATCGTCAACGAACCGCTGGCCTTGTCTTCCGACAACTCCGTGATGCGACCCATTTGAGCAGCCTTCTTCTTGAGTGCCTCGGCCGTGACTCGATTTACTACCTGGTCGAGTTCGCGGCGAATGTCGGCGAGGCTGCCTTGCAGTTTCTTGGTGACTTCGGTTTCCAGGGCCGCCTTCTTGTCGTCCACTTTCTTGTTGAGATCCTTGCGCAACTCGGTACGCGTCGCTTCCTCGGTTTTCTTGTTCTGATCTCGATGGGCCTCGCGATTGAGGATCGCTGCTCGTTCGCCTTTGACTTCGACCTCGGTGCTCGATTGGACGCGGACGCTTACGTTGGCCGTCTTGGGATCGATTTCGATGATCACATCCTTGTTCTGGCGAGTGAGAGTGTTCCCCTTCTTTTCGAAGCCGGCGCGCTCGAGTTCGGCAGCCAACAGCTCCGCCATTTGCTCGACGGGCAACAGCTCGAGCAACTCCAGTTGCGTGCTCACGTGGTCCTCCGCCGTGATGACGCGGCGAAGGCTTTCCTGCACGCGGATCCGATAGGCTCGACTCATGGTTGATCTCCTTACGCTTTCAGCGGTTCGATTTCCCGCAGGATCGCTTCCGCATGCTGACAGATCTGAGCGCCGCCGGCGGATTCCCAATCGCTCTTCCAGAGCTGAGCCGCGGCGTAACCCTCGTCGAAGTAGCCGACCGTGCGTGCCTGCGCGTCCCATTGTTGCAAAGTGGACGCACAGCGAACCAGCGTCAGAGCCGCGCGCTGCACGTCCATGCGGGCGGCGAGTCGCATCGAATCGAGGTCAACATTGCCCAGCCAGCGGTTCGAACTCGGGGCGTCCCGCAGCAACTCCGCCAGCGTCTGCAGCAGAAATCGCGCAAGGTCCCAACGTCCTGCGGCCGTCAATGTTTCGGCGAAGCTAACGAGCACCGCGTCCTGACTTTGGCCGAGCGCGGTCAGCACCTTGACGTCGCTCGCGCGTTCCTTGCCGCGTTCGATTTCGAGCCAGCGATTGGTCAGCGTGCGTTGCAATGCTTCGAGGATGCAGGCGCCGACGCCGGTGGTCCACGGCGGCCAAAAAGTCGCAGCACGAGTATGAGCCATCAGGTCAGGAAACGCCAGTCGAATCAGGCCATCCTGGTGCAGAATCCCATGACGCGCGAGCACTTTGCCCTCGTCGTTGTTCCGCAAGCAATGCAGCGCCAGGAAAAACAGGAAGCGATCGCCGACCGTCAGTTGCCCGTGCGCCGGTCGCCAGGTCGGCTTGGAGTTCCGGGCGCCGGTCGTCATCAACCACACCAAGATTTCGAGCGAATGTCCGGAGAATGTCAGGCCGAGATGCTCGGGCGCGGTTCGTTCCCAGAGCCGGCCTGTCGCCACGCGACCGTCGCGCAAGTAACGTTCGTGCTTCCAGCCGGCGTGTGCGAGATAGCTGACGACGCCTTTCTGCAAATGATCTTGAATCAACTCCACCGCAGCCCGACTCAGGCACGGCGGTGCGGAACTCTGACGCATCACCAGATTGGCCGCCTGTCGCGCCGGTGCTCGACCCAAAAAAGACTGCAGGACGCGCAAAAGGTTCGCCTCGAAGCGCGAGACCGATTTCATGGCGCCCCTCGCTTCCATGCCGCCATCGCTCGCTTTGCAGGGAAGCCATTGATGGTGACTTCGCCATCGACGAGCCGCAGCTCCAGCGTGTTGCTTTCCTGCCAGCGCGGGTCGTCCGCCGCATAGCGGTCGGTCAGGAAATGGATGCGTTGATTCGTGGAGCCGATCCAGCGACGCGTTGTATCGGGCAAGTCGCGCTCATAGCGGCCATCGACAAGGATGTCGGTGTGCGCCAAGAGATCGTCAATGTGCGGATCGCGGCGCGTGCGCAGTTCTTCGAGGGTGAAGCCGGTGAAGACCATGACGGAAAGGTCAAATTCGCGCACACGTCGCGCCAATCGCGACGCGCCGCTCGAATGGGCGCTCGGTTCGCCTCCCAGCAACGTGATTCCCTCGATGCCAAGCGGCATGGCAGCAGCGATCGCGGTCATGACCTCGTCGAGAGCCGTTTGATGCCCGCCGTCGAATGGCAGCATCTCTGGATTGCAGCAACCCGGACATCGCAACGGACAACCCTGAAACCACAGTGCGAACCGTTTGCCGGGCCCTTCCGCCTCGGTAACGGGGACGATCATCGCAATCGACAGAACATTCGCAGGCGGCGCGCCCATGGGAACCCAATCATTGCGTAGGACTTCTTTCGCTCGTAATGTCAGTTTACCCAAATCTTCGTTTCCCGAAAGCGTTGGCGGCTAGGGCAATCGACTGGAATTCGACCCAATGATCGCGCATCTCCAACGGCAGTCATCTTACTTCGTAGGTCACACGGAGGCTGCTCTGCATACGGATTCGTCGCGCACACATAGAGACACCCCCCCTGTTTTCGCGCGACGAATATTTCTTGCACAACCGACATACGGATTCGTCGCGCACACATAGAGACACCCCCCCTGTTTTCGCGCGACGAATATTTCTTGCACAACCGACTTTGCAAATGGAGCCAGGCAAGCGCAAGATAGAATAATGATCAACCCGATCTGGACCACCGACCTCGTGCCCGTTGCCGCCCCGACCTGGATCTGGGATGGCTACATCGCGCCCGGCCGCATCACGCTCTTTTCGAGCCCGGCCAAGTCGGGCAAGACCACGCTCCTGTCCCACCTGCTGGCCCGTCGCCGCGCCGGCGGCAGCTTGCTCGACCTCCCCGTCACCGCGGGCGTCACGGCCGTGGTCACCGAGGAATCGCCCAGCGATTGGCACTCGCGCCACCAGCGGCTGGACCTGGGCAGTAACGTCTGCCTCTTTTGTCGGCCCTTCGCCAATCAGCCCACGCGCGACGAATTCACGCGACTGCTCGAGCAGTTTCTGAAACTCAAACAGGAGCGCAACCTCGATCTGGTCGTCTTCGATCCGCTGGCCGACTTCCTGCCGGCGCGCGAAAACGACCCGACCGGCCTGCTCCACGCCCTGCACCCCTTGCGTCGCCTGGCCGAAGCCGACATCTCGTTTCTCCTCTTGCACCACACCCGCAAGGCTCACAGCGCGCTCGGCCTGGCCGCCCGTGGCTCCACGGTGCTTGCCGCCTTCGCCGACATCATTGTCGAACTCGAGCGGTTGAACCCGGACGATCCCGCCGACCGCCGCCGCGTGCTCACCGGCTTCTCGCGTTACGCGCATACGCCACCGGCCCTGCGACTGGAATTGAACGCCGAGGCCACGGACTATGTCCGCCTATCCGACGCGGAGCCCGACGCCTTTGACGAGAACTGGCCGGTGTTGCGCGTCATGCTTGATACCTGCTTCAAGTTGACGCGAAATCACATCCTGGAGGAGTGGTCCTCCGACTTTCCGAAGCCGCACCCCGGCACCCTCGCCCGCTGGCTCGACCTCGCCGTCGCCCGCAGCCTCGTTAAACGCCAAGGGGCAGGCCGCAAGAGCGATCCCTTCTATTACTGGTTGCCGGAACAAGAGGAGAGGTTGTTGGGGAGGAGGGATTGGTAGGAGGCCGGTGGCCGAGACCGATCGCTCGCGTTGAGCGCATGGCAGGCGGTGATAACACGAATCGAATGCTATTTCTTTTTTTTCTTGTTTCCACCCTTGCGCTTTGGCTTGCGACGAATCAGTCGTTCACGCTGCGGGTCCAACCACAGTCCTGTCGATTCCAGAACCGTCACGCCCAGAAACGGCTCTTCTTTCTCGCCGGCAAAAACGAGCGTGCACCCCGCGGGCAGCCCCTCGACTTCGACAACGCCGAAGCCGATCGGCAGATCCTGCACGCTGCCGTCCGCGAGTTCGTACGACCGTTTCCCCGCCGGCTTGATGCCGAGCTTGTGCAAAACGCTGGCCAGCAAAAAAGTATCGGTGGCGCCGGTATCTACCAGCGCCTTGCCCGTCCACGATTTCGCGGAGTCCACCAGGGGCTTCACCGTAAGATCCGCGTAAATATGTCCCAAGTCGGTCTCCCGCACTGGCATGGGCCAAAGCCGCCCAAGCCGGCATCGCTTCAGCCCAATCGCTTTCGCTTTGGCGAGGCTCATGGATCGTACCTCGTTCGTTCACCCTAGCGGCTATGTTATCGTCGTCTTACTGGATGTTAAAATGAATTTGGTCCGCCTCCGCTGGCTCGACCGCGCCGTCAAACGCGGCTTCTTCAATTGCCAAGGGGCAGGCCGGAAGAGCGACCCGTTCCATTACTGGCTGCCGGAACGCGGGAGGAGGGAGTGGTAGGCACATTCGAAACGGACGCGACAGTACAAATTGACCTTGCACCGAAGGTGCTGTATGCAGCACCTTCGGTGCGGAATGCGACCGCGCCGCCACGCGACCTCATTAAACGCTAGGGTCAGGTCACTAACGAAGGAACTTCGTGGGATCATCCTTCGGAACGTACAGGATCTCCCACTGAATCGAGTGCTCATCTAGGTCGGGGACATCCGTCGGGGCAACTTGGCCTCCAGTGGCACGCAGGATCGTATGCGGCGGGACCTCGCCGACGTAGTCCTCCCACAAGTGCATACGACCGTCGATTGCAGAGCTCAGCAAGGGTTCTTTGCCTGGGATGTGGAGTTTCTCTTGGTCCCAGTCATAAAACGCAGCACCGGTCCAGTGAATGAACGTCCTCTTGATTTGTTGAACAAGAGTAGCTTGAACTCCCAGCTCATGTAGAGAGTAGGGAGAGCCATTCACTTCCACAGGGAGGCCATTCGGAAACAGGAGGCGATAGTAGTAGCTACCTGGCTCCAGGTCGGAGTGATTGTTGATCATGTCAGCAAGAATCCAGTTCAGGACGGGCTTCTGCTGGTAGACTATTTGTTCTATTGCCGGTTGCGGATGCTGACCTCGGAAACTAATCCTGCATCCTTCGGTCTTCCATTTTCTAACTGTCCCGTACAGATACTGACCAAAGCAGATTTCCTGCTCGAACTCCTTCGAGGCGACCGAGTAGCAGATTATTTTTTCGAACTTCGCCAATCGCAGGGCCTGCTTGGTGAATCCCAGGCGGGATACCATTATGGAAAAGTCTGCCCCGACGTTTCGCACCTTATTGGCGAAGGCATCTACGCTCTCGGGGCCTTTCGGCTTGTTGTGATCCTTGCATTCCATCACGCCGAGCACGGGTCTCCCTCCCAAAGTGCCACGGATTACGACGTCGTACTGACGCTTGTTCCCTACTCTGTCGGGGAGTCTCTCATTGTGCGTGACCGTCGTGTTGGGGTCGAGTTTTTGCTGAATCTGTTGAACAGCTTTCTCAAAAGCCTCACCGGGGATAAGTTTTTTTGGTCTCGGCATGTATGCCTCCTACATTGATTTTAGGTCCGCGAGGTGCGAGATGCATAGTGGCGATTTGGCACTTCACCGCTGGTTTAGTTATGCAACGCGACCCACGAAAGACCGGGTCCAACTGAGAAGCAGAAGCAAGGCGCGCCATTAGGCGCTCGCCATTGAGAACGCCCATCGGTAACCTGTGAATGACGAGTTCCGACATTCCAAGGGAGCACCACCATGAAACACGTCATCGTTCTTCTCATTGCCAGCGTCGTCCTGACCTCCGCCCACGCTCAAGACGTCAAACGCGACATCCCCTACACCAAGAACGCGGACAAACTGCAGACCCTCGATGTGTATTCGCCACCGAACGCCAAGGGTCTCCCCGTGGTCTTCTGGATTCACGGCGGCGGTTGGCAGGCGGGTGACAAATCGGAAGTGTATGACAAGCCGAAAGTGCTCAACGGCAAAGGCTTCATCCTGGTTTCCACCAACTATCGACTGCTGCCCAACGTCGATATGGCGACGCTGACGCACGACGTCGCGAAGTCCATTCGCTGGGTCCATGACCATATCGCCGAGCACGGCGGGGATCCCAAACGGCTCTTGATCATGGGGCATTCCGCCGGCGCCCAGCTTGCGGCGCTTCTTTGCACCGATGAAAGCTATTTGAAGGACGAGGGGCTGTCGTTTGCGATCATCAAGGGATGCGTGCCCGTCGATGGCGACACCTATGACATCCCGGCCATGATCGAGGTTGCGGAGATGCGGCAGCGTTTGCATGGGTTGCCGCTGCCGAAATTCGGCCACCGCATCAAGTTTGGCAACGACGCGGACAAACACAAGGCTTTTTCCGCGGTGACGCACGTCGCCAAGAACAAGGGCATCCCGCCGTTCCTGATCCTGTATGTCGCCGGTCACCCCGATGTGACCGCGCAGGCCCTGCGCCTGGGCAACGTGCTGAAAGCCGCCGATGTGCCCGTCACGGTTTTCGGGGCGAAAGAGACGACGCACACCAAAATCAACGCCGATCTCGGAAAATCGGACGACCCCGCCACAACGGCGCTGTTCGCGTTCGTTGAAAAAGCCATGAAATAGGATTGCTTGGACGATCACTCCGGGGGAAGCGTCGCACGGTGCGTCCACGCGCTAACGGCTTGAGGAAGCGGTGTCAGATTCTGATTCCTTTCGAGGGCCCATTCAGGTACACTTTTTCAGACAGTTGTAGCGAAGCAATTCGGCCCTTCCGTGAGGCGCCAATCATGTCGAACCCCATCGGCGATCGCAATTTGCTTTTTGGCATCTTCGGGTTCGAACGCCACATCATTAGCCCTGACCTGCTTGTCACCGCCATGAAAAGGTGGATTCTTGACAAGCGAAAGGGCCTCGCGCAAATCCTGCGCGATTTGAAAGCGATCAACGAAAACCAGCACGCCTTGCTCGAAGAGATCGTCGATGGACATCTGGCCAAGCACGGCAATGACACCCAAAAAGCACTGGCCGCGGTGAGCTTGACCGGCGCAGCTCGGCAAGGCCTGGAAGCCATCGCCGACGCGGATGTCAGGGCCAGCCTGGCGAAAGTGCCTTCGGTTGCGAAACCTCCGGAGCCGGAGGTCACGGAGATCGTGGCGCCGGACGTGATTACCGTCGTTGCGCCGGTGAAGCTGGCAGCCAACAAAAGGCCAAAGCCAAAAGCGACGCCGACGCCGCGCCGCGGCACGCCAGTGTGGGTTTGGCTCGCCGGCGGCGCCGTTGCCATGGTCGCGGTCCTTGTGCTGGCGTCGGCTGCCGTGATCGTTGCGATCGTGCAAACGGGCGGCCTGCGCTCCGGTGACAACAGGCAAGAGGCGCTTGCCCGGGCGCCGGCAGTCGAAGGCGATGTCAAGCCGAAGGCGCCCGACAAGGTCGATCCGCCGGCGAAGGATCCCGACGCGGAACTCGTGGTCAAGCTGTCGCCTGCGCCGGCAAAGCCGGAGTTCGTGTCGCTGTTTAATGGCAAGGACCTGACCGGCTGGAAGGCGCTGGGCCAGCAAGGGCAAAACTGGCGCGTGCAGGACGGCATCCTCATCGGCTCGGGCAATCCCGGCGGCCGGCTGCACACCGAGCGACTCGACTTCGGCGACTTCCACCTTCGCGTCGAGGCGCGCATCAGCGACAAGGGGGCGGGCGGCATCGGCTTCCGCAATCCCTTCGGCTCGCTCCAGGGTTACGAAGCGGCAATCAATAGCACCCATATCGATAAGTTCAGGACCGGCGGGTTGCATCTCCGCCTGCCCACCCACGCTCATTTGCCCCGGAACGCAGATCCGCAGGTTCCTCCCGACCAGTGGTTCACGATGGAGATCATTGCCGACGGCGCTCGCTTCGTCGTCAAGGTCAACGGCGTCACGACCGCGGATGTCACCGATCGCTCCCACGAACTCGCGGTCGGGCACATCACGTTGAACCAGATTGCGCAGTCGGTCATTGAATTTCGCAAAATCGAGATCAAGGAACTCCGGCCCGCCGCGCCGCTTCCCCTTATCTTCACGCCGGAGATCTTCCTCGAGGACAAGGACTTTGTGCCGCTCTTCAACGGCAAGGACCTCACCGGCTGGAAGACGAACCCGCTGGCGGCCGGCGACTGGCGCGTTGTCAATGGCATCCTCACCGGCAGCACGGAGGGGGCCAACCAGGCGTATCTCTTCTCCAACCGCGACGACTATCAGGATTTCCATCTGCGCGCCCGCGTCCGCTCCATCGGCGACAGCGGCAGCGTGGTGGCGCGCGCCGGGTTCAACTTCGTCGGCCAAAAGGCCCACCTTAATTTCCAGGGATTCACCGGCGCGCTATACATGGTGGGTAAGGGGCCGCATCGATTTGGCGGCAAAGGCATCCCGCTTCCCGAAAGCGAATGGGTCGATCTCGAAATGATCGCGCGCGGCCATCGGTTGATCATCAAGGTGAATGGCAAGGAGACCACGGACTTCACCGACACGAACCGCGAGTTCGCGCGCGGTCATATCGCCTTGCAACACCACCGAAACTCAACGCTCGAGGTCCGCAGGATCGAGGTCAAGCAATTGGTCGCCGCTCCCATACACGAGACGCCGCCGCCGCCTTTGCCCGCGGGTTTCGTGTCGCTCTTCAACGGCAAAGATTTGACCGGCTGGAAGACGCATGCCAAACAATTGGGCGACTGGAAGGTCAAGGACGGCGTTCTCGTCGGCTTCGGACCGAACCTCAGCTCGCTCTATTCGGAGCGTGCCGATTATCGAGATTACCATCTCCGCATCGACGCCCGCATCAATGACCACGGCCTCGGCGGCGTCTTGACGCGCGCCACCTTCGGACCCATGTCGCCGCCCAACAACCCGAATTCACCCAACGGATTCCTCGCCTCGATCAACAGCACCGGCAGCGTCGTCAGCAAGACCGGCAGCATGCGGTTGATCGGCGGCAATGCGATGTCCGGCAGCCAACCGCCGCCGCCGCCGGGCGAATGGTTCGCGATGGACGTCATCGCCGAAGGCCCCTTGGTCAAGGTCGTGATGAACGGCAAGACGACCGCCAACCTCCGCGACGCCGACGGCCTGTTTCCCGCGGGCCACATCGCCCTGTCGTTGCGAAACGCGCAAGCGTTGATTGAATTCCGGCAGATCGCGATCAAGGAACTCAATCCCATCGTGGCGCCTTTGCCGGCGACCCCCGACGGCTTCGTGCCGCTCTTCAACGGCAAGGACCTGGCCGGCTGGCACGTGGAGGGACAAAACTTTTGGCGGATCGACGCTCTCAACCGTCGCCTCATGGGCAATGGACCGGACACCGCCATTCTTACCAACCGCAAGGACTACAACGAATTCACGCTGCGCATGGACGTGTCGTGCGCATCGAGCACCGACGCGCTATTCGCGTTCCGCCAGAACCCTGGCCCGAACGGAAAATGGCTCGGCTTGACATCGCGCTTCGAGGGGGACCGCACGCACGTTCGCGTGGGCATGGTGGGCGTCGATTCCGCCAAAACCGAAACAGGCAACGCGGCCGAGTTCAGAGCGGGCGAGAAATTCAAGCTCGAGTTCCAGGTGCGCAAGGATGGCGTGCGCGTCACCGCCAATGGCAAGGAAACCGCCGTGATGAACATCGCGCCCAACCAATTTCCGCCCGGCGCCATCGGCATTTTCGTCGCCAAGGGCGGCGTCGGAATCACCAACCTGGAAATCAAGGAAGGCCCACCCGCACCACCACTCGCTACGGCCAACGCCGATTTCGTGCCGCTCTTCAATGGCAAGGACCTGGCCGGCTGGCAGCCTCATGCCAAGCGGCCCGGGAACTGGCGCGTCGAGAACGGCGTCCTTACCGGTTCGGCGCCCGGCGGCGGGTCGCTCTATTCGCAGCGCGGCGATTTCCAGAACTTCCATCTGCGCACCGAAGCGCGCATCAACGACAAGGGCTTTGGCCGCGTCGTCGTCCGCGCCGCCCACGATCCCACCAGGGTTCCCTTCAAGGTCTTCGGCTTCGAAGCCCTGATCAACCAGCGGCCCGTTGGCGACAAGATGGGCGCTCTGACCGCGACCAGCATCACGAGCTCGGTCCTTACCCAGGCGAAAGAATCGGCCGTGCAGCCGGGCGATTGGTTCGTGCTGGAGATCGTTGCCCAGGGGGACATTGTGACCGTCAAAGTGAACGGGGCGGCCGTCGCCGACTTCCGCGATGAGACGAAGCAGTTTGCGCGGTCGGGCCACATCGCCTTGCAACAGGACGTCAACGCCGTGCTCGAATTTCGCAAGATCGAGATCAAGGAACTGGCGATTGCGAAGGCCGACGTGCCGCCGCCCGCGATCATTCCCCCCTTTCCCAAGGGAGCGAAACGCGGCTACCCGGTGAGTTTCTTGGCCGCCGACGCCAAGAAATGGCGCATCGAAGGCGACGAGCTGATTCAGGACGTTGCCAAGGCGAGCGCGTCGATCTTTTTCGGCGATCCCCGCTGGACCGATTACGACTATCAAATTGACTTCAAGCGAACGGACGGAAACGCCGAGGTCGGCCTCTGGTTTCGCCGGCCGATTGATGGACGCGACGGCTACCGGTTCATCCTCGGCGCCACCAAGAGCACGATCCACAAGGTTGCGCGCATCACGGCGGGAGTCCCGACCACGCAAGGGCTGCCCCTCGATGTCAAGGACAATCCGCTGCAAAGCGACCGCTGGTACACCGCCAAGGTGAGCGTGCGCGGCGACAAGGCGCAATGCTATCTCGACGGCGTCAAGTTATTCGACGTTCCGGTCGATCCCATTCCCGCCGGCGCGGTCGGCTTGCGCACCACGACTTCCGCGTATCGCTTCAAGAACATCAAGGTCACCGCTCCGGACGGCGCCATCCTGCTGCAAGGCTTGCCCGATCTCAACGCGCTGGAGGTTCCGCCGCCCGCGCCGCCGAATGCCGAGGGATTTGTCCCGCTGTTCGACGGCAAGTCGATGGTCGGCTGGAAAGTGCCGATCACCACCAAGACCAACTGGCGCATCAAGGGCGGCATCTTGACCGCTGCCGGCGAGAAGGCAAGCAGCTTCGTCAGTCCGCGCGACGATTACCAGAACTTCCACCTCCGTATCGAGGCGCGCGTCGCCGATCTGACCACCGGCGGCGTGCTTCTCCGCGCGCCGTTCGGCCAGTCCAACGGCTATGAAGTCCGTCTCAACAGCAACGCGCTTGATCCCAACAAGACCGGCAGTCTCCTGGCCCATCTCCAGGGCAAAACCACAATGCTCGCCAACGTCAACGAGTCGCCAGTCCCGATCGGCCAGTGGTTTCTCCTGGAAATGATCGCCCAGGACAATCGCATCACCGTCAAGGTCAACGGCAAAGCGACCGCCGATGCCGTGGACGTGGGCAGCATGTTCACTTCGGGGCACCTTGTCTTGCGACACGACGCCAATTCAACGATCGATTATCGCAAGATCGAACTCAGGGAGTTTAAACCGACGCCGCCCAATCGCGGCGATCCACCCGTTCCAAAGTAGGCTACCTACTGCCATTTTACAAAATGGCAGAAGGTACTTGATCAAAAGTCATTGCTATCAAATGACTTGTGTAATCGCTATCCCCCCTTTTGCCAGTTTGGCGCAGGCAAAGCCTAGTGCCTGGCACAGCTAAAATGTCGAGAAGGCGAGGCCCCCGCCGAGCCGCGAAGCCGCTGAATGCGCACGGCTCGGCAGGAGCGTCGCCCTCCCGGCCATCCGACAGTCAATGCTGTGACAGTGCATTAGAACCACCTCAAACATTTGCATGTCGTCTCAACACGATTGAATTCACTTCGGGCGCGAACTGCGAAAAAACAAAAACTTAACCATGATTTTACTTGAAGTAGCAGGTTAGCCGGAAGTAGTATCCTCCTTATCGTTTTGAAGAAAAGTAACAGTTGTTTGACATCATGTTCGGTCGCGGAACCTGGCACCCTGGACAAGTCGCAATTGCAAGAAGAATGAACACGGAGGAACTCGCAAGGATGACATGTATCGCCGCAAACGGAATCGGCATGGTCTGTCAATGACATACGCCATTAGGACGACCCATGACGCCCAATTCGCATGGAACGTTTCAAGGTCCGCATTGCCTCGTCGCGGAAGAAGCCAAACGATTCGGACTGGTCGGGCAAAGTCGAGCCCACCTGGAATTGTTGGACACCATTGCCAAAGTGGCGGGCATCAATGTCGAGATCCTGATCGTCGGCCCCACCGGAGTCGGCAAGGAACTTTACGCTCGCTACATCCACGAGCGCAGCACGCGCCGCGCGCGGACGTTTGTGCCAGTCAATTGCGGCGCGGTGCCGGATCATCTCTTCGAAAACGAGCTGTTCGGCCATCAGGCAGGCGCCTTCACCGGAGCGCAGCAATCGTCCGAAGGCCTGGTCGCCGCCGCGGAGGGGGGCACGCTGTTTCTCGATGAGGTCCACACGTTGTCGGCCGCCGCACAAGTGAAGTTGCTGCGCCTGTTGCAGGAGAAGGAGTATCGCCGGCTCGGTGAGACGCGGGTTCGGCGCATCGACGTGCGTTTCATTGCCGCGACCAACCTGCAAATCGATGCGTTGCGGAAAAGCACCACGTTTCGCGGCGACCTCTTTCATCGGCTGCTCGTGGTGCCGATCACGGTCCCGCCGTTGTGCGAACGGCCGGACGACGTCAGCATCCTGCTGTTGACGTTCATCGAACGTTATTCGACTCAGTATGGGTTGCCGCCGATCACGTTTACGGATGAGGCCTGGGTTTGCCTTTTTGGTTATCACTGGCCGGGCAATATCCGCGAGCTGGAGAATTGCGTGCGCAATCTCACGTGTCAGCAGTTTGGCCGACCCATCGCGCCGGCGGACTTGCCGCTCATGCAAGATCCATCGTCGTTCGGCCAGGACACCGATTGGCCGGACATGAACCGGACGTTTCAGGATGCGAAGCGTGAAGTGGTCGCCCGGTTTGAAAGAGATTACCTCGTGCTCGTGCTTCAGCGAGCGAAGGGCAACATTTCGGAGGCGGCGCGCATCGCGGGCAAGCATCGCCGGGCGTTTTTCGAGTTGCTGCGCAAGTACAACATCGACGCCAACGGCATCAAGACCGGGCCGAACGCGGGCGGGCGGCTCACTGCAACAGCCAATGAAAAAGGGGAATCGCCGCCAGGGCCAGGCCGAGCAAAACCAGGATCGCCATGACGGCCAGGACAGGCAACCTGCGGCGCGGCGAAGCGGACGGCGTCGGCGCTGCTGCTTCGGGCTCGGCGCGGCGCGGCTCATCGGGCGGCGCGGTCTCTCGATCGCGGGGAACACTTCGTTTGACCTTTCGCGCCGCCTGCGCCGACGGGGGTTTGATCGCCGGCGTGAGCCGATCTCTCGGCGGCGGAACTTTCACCATGTCCGGCGTTTCCGGCGCAGCGGTCGCGGCGATCGGTTCGGTCACGATGCTCGCAAGCGTTCCATTGCTTTTGCCTTTGCGACCGACGTCTTTGGCATCACCGCCGGGCCAGCGATCCGGTGGCGGCGCGGCGATCGCGCTGGCCGGTTCGATGATGCTGCTCTCCAAGGCGCCATTGCTCTTGCCCGGATCGACGATGTCTTTCGGAACGTCGCTCGGTCCGGGGGCCGGCGGAGGCGCCGCCTCGGCAACCATGTTCGTGACGACCGTCGATTTCCCAATCCCTGGCGCCGCAGGCGCGGGTTCCGGCGGCGGCGGCTCGGTGGGACCGGGCGGGGCTTCGTCCGGTCCGGATAATTCGCGCGCCAGTTCACGGATGCGCGCCGTCGCCAGCGCCGCCGATGCTTCCACACGCTTGGCCAGCTCTTTCAAGCGCTCGGCGCTGGCGCCGCGCTCGGCTTCCGAATCGAGTTCTTTGAGCAGTTGCTCCAGCGGGTCGGCGAATTCCTCAAGATTCTCGGGCGGCTTCTCGCCATGCCGTTTCGCCGTTTCCTTGACGGCGCGAGCCCACGCGTCGGCGCGCTCGGCTTCTTCACGCGTCGGCGACTTTCCCGCGGCAAAAATGGTGCGCAGCGCCTCGAAAAAGGGATGCTTCAAATCCGGCGCCGGCGGCGGCTGATCCCGCGCTTCCGCTTCGACGGCCGCCCATTCTTTCAATTGATCCATGTACTCGATGCCGAACCGCCTGGCGTTGCTGATGAAGGCCCCGAGCTGATCGGTGAGAAATTCCTTGGCGGCTTGCGCGTTGACCTCAAACGGAGCGAGATCGCTTTCCTTGGCATCGACGCGTTGCCCTTGCAAGGAGTAAACGACAAACGCCCCTCGCTCCAGGCGCTGATCCGTGGGCACGAGGAAATAGCGCTTGCTTTGTGGGGCGGCCAGGAGTTTGCGTTTGGTGTTGGCCACAGGGAGTTCATCCAATGCACAATTAATACTACAGCGCTACTTCCCCTCTCCACTGTACTCAGGGGAGAGGGGCCGGGGGTGAGGGGTTGGGGCGCCGCGCATCGGTCTGCTCGTCCCCCTCACCCCCGGCCCCTCTCCCCCTGAGTACAGGGGGAGAGGGGAGAAAGAG
>DAIOGM010000130.1:5617-16527 GCA_036745215.1 Gemmataceae bacterium | reverse complement strand
GTGACTTCGCCGTTGCCTTTGCCGTACTTCATGTCGTCGATGTGCTTGCGGACGAGGTCGATTGCCTTCTTTTCGTCCGGCTGCGCCAGAGCGGGCAGCGACGTGAACGTGAACAGGACGGACAGAGCGAGCACGCTTCTTGTTTGGATCATGGCTACGCCTCCAGTTGAAATGAATTGACCGCATGTTTCATGTGCGATACGTTAGATTCTATCAACATTGATACGCAAGCCCCAGGATGAGCGCAGCGATTCCTGGGGGTTCGAACCCCGCCAATCGCTGCGCTCATGGCGGGGCTTGATTGAGGGGAATGACAATGCTCCGCCTGGACGCAAAAAAGCCCGCTCGTTTCTGCGACGGCCTGACGCGCCGCGATTTCCTGCACGCGGGCGCGATCACGACGCTCGGCTTGACGCTCGGTGATTACCTTCACGCGCAGCAAGCCGGCCAGACAGACCGCGACGTCAACTGCATCATGCTGTTCCTCGTCGGCGGGCCGAGCCACATCGACACCTGGGACCCGAAGCCCGCGGCGCCCGCGGAAGTGCGCGGCCCCTTTTTGCCGACCGCGACCAATGTGCCGGGCATTCAGATCAGCGAAACGTTCCCGCGCATGGCCCGGCACGCAGACAAGTACTCGCTCATTCGCTCCGTCTATCACACAGCGACCGCGGTGCATGACACCGGCCATCAAATGATGCAAACGGGCCGCCTGTTCACCGGCGGCATCGAACATCCGCACGTCGGCTGCGTGCTGGGCTACGTCAGGGGCCAGCGTGCCGAGATGCCGGCGCACGTCTTGTTGCCGCGACCGATCGGCCGCACCGGCGGCAACCTGCCGCACGGCCACACCGCGGGCTATCTCGGCCGGCAGCACGATCCGTTCATCCTCAACGCCGACCCCGCGGTGCCCGATTTCCAGGTGCCCGACCTGTTGCCGCCGTCGTACATTTCGCCGATCCGCGCCGATCGCCGCCAACGCATGCGCGACGCCGTCGATGCGTCGATGCAATCGTTCGAGAACAGCACCCAGGCCCGCCAGCTCGACGGCAACTTCCAACTGGCGTATCGCTTGATGTCGAGCCCGCGCGCTCGGGAGGCGTTCAACCTGAATCAAGAATCGACGCAAGTGCGCGATCGCTATGGCCGCACACGCTTCGGACAAAGCTGTTTGCTCGCGCGCCGGCTGATCGAGCGCGGCGTGCGCTTCGTCACCGTCAACATGTTCGAAACCGTCTTCGACGAAGTGACCTGGGACATCCACGGCTCGCGGCCATTCACCGACATCGCCCAGATGTCGCGCGAGGTCGTGCCGAATTTCGATCGCGCCTACTCCGCGTTGCTCGAAGATCTGACCGAGCGCGGCCTCTATTCGAACACGATCGTCACCGCGATGGGCGAGTTCGGCCGCACGCCGAAGATCAACCCCGCCGGCGGCCGCGACCATCACCCGGGCGTCTGGACGATTCTGATGGGCGGCGGACCAATCCGCGGCGGTCGCGTCATCGGCGAGTCCGACGAGCTCGGCTATCGCCCGAAGTCGCGCCCCGTCACCAGCGGCGAAGTCGCGGCGACGCTGTATCGCGGCCTCGGTTTGGACGTGCATCGCGAGCTGCCGGGGCCGCAGGGAAGGCCGTTGCCGTTGGTTGATTTCGGTGTGCAGGCGATTCGGGAGTTGTTTTAAGGAGTCATCTCATGGCCACAGGGACATTGAGTCCGATTGCTGCCGGGCCGCTGGCAACCAAAGACGAGCCGCGTATCGAAATCGTGAACGGCGTGCGCACAGAGAAATCGCCCATGGGTCTTTTCGCAAACATACTGGCGAGCTTCTTGGCCACCTCGATCAATACGTTTGCCTTGCCGAAACGCATGGGAATGTCAATCAACGAAACGCCCTATCAGATCGAGGAAGACAATTTGCGCCGGCCGGATGTGTCGTATTTTGAGTTTTCCAAGTTTCCCACGCTCGATGTACTAATGCACGATCCCCCCGCGTTCGAGCGCGAGCCGAATCTCACCATTGAGGTAGTGAGCCCGACCAACACGATCGCCGAGATGAACGAGCGGATTGCTCATTTCTTCAAAACCGGCGTGCAACTGGTTTGGGTGGTGCTGCCCCAAAGCAAACAGGTTTACGTTTACGAGTCCACGAAGGATTGCAAGATCCTCGAAATGAGTGACATTTTAGACGGCGGCAAGGTACTTCCGGGCTACACCCTTCCGCTGGTCGAACTCTTCAATTTGCCGAGCCTCCTCTCCTGATCCGAGGTGACCGATGGTGTCCGCGTGTCTCGTCGCTTGCGCCCTGATCGCACAGCCCGCCCAACCGTCCCTGCAAATCCACCCCTCCACCATCACGCTCACCGGCCCAGCCGCGACGCAGCGCGTCATCGTCATGCGCCTGGAAGACAAAACCAACGTCGGCGACGTCACACAGCGTTCCGAGTTCTTCTCGTCCAATCCAAAAGTCGCGACCATCGATGAAAACGGCATCGTCACCGCGGTCGGCGACGGCGAGACGAACATCTCCGCGTCGCACGACGACATGCGCGCGGCGATCAAAGTCAAAGTCGAAAAGACCCGCGAGCCGGCGCCCGTCAGCTTCGCGAATCACGTGATTCCCCTGCTCACGAAGCTCGGCTGCAATTCGGGCGCCTGCCACGGCGCGCTCGCGGGCAAGGGCGGCATGAAGCTCTCGTTGCGTGGCTACGATCCGGACGCCGATCACTTTGTCTTGACGAGGCAAGCCAACGCGCGGCGCGTCAATCGTCAGGAGCCGCACAAGAGTTTGATGCTGATGAAGCCGACGCTCGCTCTCGATCATGGCGGCGGCCTCAAGCTCGACGTGAAGTCGCCTGAATTCTGGGTGCTCGCCGACTGGATCGCGGAAGGGGCGGCGGGCGTCGCCAAGACGGATTCGACCATTCAACGCATTGAGGCGTTTCCAGCACGCGCGACTTTGACCAAAGAAGATCAACTGCAAGTGATCGTCCGCGCCTGGTACAGCGATGGCCGCAGCCGGGATGTGACGCGCTGGGCAAAGTATTCGAGCACCGAAGACCTGGTCGCCGGCGTCGATGATCAGGGGCTCGTCAAGGTTGCCGGCAATGGCGAGGCGACGATCGCCGTGCTCTTCAACAATCAGGTCGCCCTGGTGCGCATCGCGTCGCCGCTTGACAATGACGTGGATGCCAAGGTTTTCGCGCAATCGCCGCGGCACAACTTCATCGACGAACTCGTCCTCAAGAAGCTGGAATCGCTCAAGATTCCACCTTCGCCGCAATGTTCGGATAGCGAGTTCGTTCGCCGCGCCTACCTCGACGCAATCGGCCGACTGCCGACGCCAATGGAAGTCAGCGCGTTCACGATGAACCCCAATCGCGGCAAGTTGATCAACGCCCTGGTCGAACGTTCGGAATATGTCGATTACTGGTCGTACAAGTGGTCCGATCTCTTGCTGATCTCGAGCCGCAAGCTGCCGCAACCGGCGATGCGTTCGTTCTACCACTTCGTCCGGCAGAGCGTCGCCGACAACAAGCCGTGGGACCGCTTCACGCGCGAGATTCTCACGGTTCGCGGCAACACATTGCAAAACGGCCAGGCGAACTATTTCATGCTGCACAAGGACATCAGCGATCTGACCGAATCGACGGCACTCACGTTCATGGGTATGTCGATCACGTGCGCTCGCTGCCACAATCATCCGCTCGAGAAATGGACGCAGGATCAATACTGGAGCATGGCCAATCTCTTTTCGCAAATCGCGATCAAGAACGGCGACCGCGCCGGCGAGTTCAGCATCCAATCTATTAGTGAAGGCGACGTGATGCACCCGCGCCGCGGCATCGCCATGCCGCCGACGCCGCTCGACGGCATTCCACTCCCCTCTCCCCACCGGGGGAGAGGGGCCGGGGGTGAGGGGGGATCCGACCGCCGCGCCTACTTCGCCGATTGGCTCACGTCCCCCGACAATCCCTATTTTGCGAAAGCCCTCGTCAATCGCGTCTGGAAAAACTTCATGGGCCGCGGCCTGGTCGAATCCGAGGACGACCTGCGGCAAACGAACCCGGCCTCGAACGAGGAATTGCTCGACGCGCTAGCGAAAGACTTCATCAAAAACAAGTACGACGTCAAGCATCTCATTCGCACGATTATGGCCTCGGCCGCGTATCAACGGTCTGCTACGCCACAAACGGCGAACAAAGGCGACGACCGTTACTACTCACGCTACTTCATTCGACGCTTGCCCGCCGAAGTTGTGCTCGACGCGTACAGCGACATCACGAAAGTGCCGACTGCCTTCGGCGAAGTTTCTGTCGGCGCCTCCGGCGGCACCGCGAAAACGGGCGACTATCCGCTCGGCACCCGCGCCCTGCAATTGCCCGATACGCAGCTCGTCTCGCAATTTCTCGACGCGTTTGGCCGACCCGAACGTGGCCAAACCTGTTCATGCGAACGTCAGCAAGAGTCGAGCGTCACGCAAGCCTTGCATTTGAACAACGGCCAAACGCTGAACGACAAGCTGCGTTCGAAGAAGTCGCGCATCGAAGATTGGCTGACGGAGAAGGTCGGCGACGACGAAGCGATTCGGCGTGTGTTTTTGCTGGCGTTGTCGCGCAGCCCGAATGACGCGGAGATGGCGCGCTTTCGCAAATTGATGGCCGAGGATCCGCAAGCGAGCCGGCGTGAGGTGCTGGAGGATCTGTTCTGGTCGGTGCTGACGAGCCGCGAGTTTTTGTTCAATCGGTAAAAGAACCACGGGGGACACGGGGAACACGGGGGAAAGGCAGACAAGAACACTCGGAATTTCCCTGTGTCCCCCGTGTCCCCCGTGTCCCCCGTGGTTCCATTGCATTCGAGGTGTCGCAATGTCGCGGATAATCGTATTGGTGAGTGCGTTTTTGCTCCATGTCGCGCCTCTATTCGCACAGCAAATCCCCAGCTACTCCAGGGACATCCGCCCGTTCCTCGCGAAATACTGCCTCGAATGCCACAACGCCAAAACGCTCAAGGGCACCCTCAGTCTCGATTCGCACAAGGCGCTGATGGACGGCAGCGATTCCGGCCCGGTCGTGAAAGCGGGCAAGCCGGACGAGAGCAAGCTGGTGCTGTTGGCCGAGCACAAAGACAAGCCGACCATGCCGCCGCCGAAAGCGAAGTTTCAACCGACGAAGGACGAGGTGAAGTTGCTGCGTGTGTGGGTGCTGGCGGGAGCGAAGGACGATGCGGTGAGCGTGAAGGTCGAGTTGCCGGTGATCAAGGCGAAGTCGGTTGCGTTGCCGCCAGTGACTGCCATATCCTACGGTGAGCGCAGCAAAAAGTTATGGGTTGCGCGAAAAAGCAGTCTGACCGAGCTGAAATTCGATGAAGACACGGTCGAATCAAGTGAAAGAAAGTTTGGTTCCAATATCACAGGATTGATTGCGGGCTCGATCGTGTCTATTGAGGAACCCAAGGGTAGTTCTGTGGTAATGCTCCTTGACGCGACCACGATTTACGGTCCGGGATCGCAAGTGTTGGGTCGGCATTCCGAAACGATTCTCGATTTGGCAATCGGCGTTGGCCCCAAACAAGGGCCAAGCGTGAGGTTCGCTTCTGCGAGCTATGACGGCACAATAAATGTTTTTGATAGCCGATTGTCCCCTGTCGTCGCATTGAAAGAACACAGCGACGCCGTTTACGGTCTCGCATTCAATCCCGACGGTACGCTGCTCGCGTCCGTCTCCGCCGATCGCGCCCTGAAAATCTGGGACGTCGAAAAAGGCAAGCTCCTCTACACGCTCGGCGAAGCGACCGATTGGCTCTACACCGTCGCGTGGAGTCCGAACGGCAAGTACCTCGTCTCCGGCGGCGTCGATAAAAGCATCCGCGTCTACGAATCGGCCCTCACCCCCGGCCCCTCTCCCAAGGGGAGAGGGGAGTGGAGTGGCGGCGCAAAGCTTCGCCAATCGGTGTTCGCGCACGAAGGGCCGGTGCAGAAGGTGCTCTTCTCCAGCGATTCGAAGACGCTCTACTCCGTCGGCCAGGATCGCGTCATCAAGGCGTGGGACGTCGAAAAAATGGTCGAACGCAAGGTCTATGACAAGCAGCCGGAGACCGTTCTGTGCATGGCCCTGCGCGAGGACGCCGGCCAGATCATCATTGGCCGCTACGACGGCGTGGTGCAATTGATCGACATGAAAACGGGAAAGGTCGCCCATGAATTCGGGAAAGAGAAAGCACAGCCCAAGCCCCGCGATGAGCGCAGCGATTCGCGGGGGTCGCACTCCCAGGAATCGCTGCGCTCATCCTGGGGCTTGGTAACGACAACATTAATAGGCGCCGACAACCCAGGCCGCTCCCCGGAAACCGCTCAACCCGTCGATCTACCCACGCAAGTCACGGGCACGCTCGACCGCGCCGGCCTGATGCACTTCTATCGCTTCGACATCAAGGAAGACGGCCAACCGGTCGGCCTCCAGTTGCAAACCAAGGAACTAATGTCCAAGCTCGATCCCGTCCTGGTGATAACCGATCTGGCCGGCCGCCAACTCGCGGAGAGCTACGACGGCCATCTCGGCCACACCTTCGCGAAGAAGGGTCGCTACGCCGTCAGCGTGCGCGATCGCGAGTTTCGCGGCGGGGCGGACTTCAAATATCGGCTTCAACTGGGCGAGGTGAAAGTCGTCAACGAGCTGTTTCCTCTGGGCGCCCAACGCGGAACCAGGGCAGCAATCCAAATCAACGGCGTCTTCCTGCCTTCGCCGGCGCACGAGATCGATGTGCCCAAGGACGCCAAGGTCGGCGAAATGATCCCCGTTCCCACCGGCAACGGCGTCCTCGGCAAAGCCCAGATCGTCGTCGGCGAATTCCCCGAAGTCACGAAGGTCGGCAATATGCCCGTCCCCAGCACCGCGAACGGCCGCATTCAGAAGGATAATCAAAATGACCTATGGACCTTCAGCGCCAAAAAAGGCCAACGTCTGGTGATTGAAGTCAACGCCCGGCGTCTGGGCAGCCGGCTCGATTCGATGATCGAAATTCTTGACAAGAACGATCAACCGGTGCCGCGCGCCGTCTTGCGTTCGCAGGCGAAGACGCACGTCACGTTCCGCGATCACGATTCGGCTCAAGGCAACATCCGCATCGAGGCGTGGAGCGAACTTGGCGTCAATGATTATCTCTTCGTCGGCAACGAGCTGATGAAGATCCAGGCGCTGCCGACGCACCCGGACGCCGATTGCAATTTTTTCGCCACGCAGGGCCAGCGCATCGGCTATCTCGACACGACGCCAACGCATCATGCGAACAACACGCCGATGTACAAGGTGACGAAGCACGCGCCGGGCACGAGCTTTCCGCCGAACGGCTTCCCCGTGTTCACGCTGCATTACAAGAATGACGACGGCGGCCCCGGCTTCGGCCGCGATTCGCGCATTCTGTTCGACCCGCCCGCGGACGGCGAATACAAGGTCCGCATCGCCGACGCGCGCGGCATGGGGGGCGTCAACTTCGGCTATCGCCTCACGGTGCGGCAACCGAAAGAGCACTTCACGCTCAAGGCGACGCCCGCCAATCCGGCTGTCTCCAAGGGCAGTGCGATTCCGATTACCATCACGGCCGAGCGTATCGACGGCTTTGAGGGGCCGATCACGGTCAAGGTGAAAAATCTGCCGGCCGGTTTTCACATGCCGCCGACGACGATTGAAGCGGGCACGTTCTCGACGACCGTGCCGCTTTTCGCCGACGCGGACGCCAAGCTGCCGGCGAAGTCGTTGCCGATTTATCTTGAGGGTTCGACACACGCCACGGGGCTGCCGTTCTCGTCGATCCGCGAGTTTCCGATGCCGAAGTTGATCGAGCCGGGCGACTTGGTGACGACGACGGTGGAGTCAGAAGTTGCCATCAAGGCGGGCGAGCAAGCGCGCATGACGGTGAAGATCGAGCGACGCAATGGATTTAAAGGCCGAGTGCCGCTGGAGGTGAAGGGCTTGCCGCACGGCGTTCGCGTTCTGGACATTGGCCTGAACGGCATCCTAGTGAACGAGAACGAGACGACGCGGACGGTCGTGCTTTACGCGGAAGCGTGGGTGCCGGCGCAGGCGCATCCGATTGTTGTGCTCGCCAAGCGCGAGGGGAAGAACACGGAGCACGCGGCGAAGGCGGTAGTATTGCAAGTGAAATAATTGATAAGGAGAATCAAATGCCGACACGTCAGGAACGACTGGGAGCGACCAAGGCGGGCGATTGTCTTGCTGTCCTTTTCATTCCAAGCGTCGATCGCGACGAACGTGCGATCGATCAGGAAGCGTGGGTTACTGCGGCATTGAAAATGTTAGGCTCGTTGTTCACGGGCGGAACCGCATTTCCGCAGTGTCGCGGAGTTTGGCGTGACGATTCCCGCGATGGGCTGCTCATTTTTGACGAACCGACATTGATTCAATGCTACACGACCGAAGCATTAATCGACCAGCATCTCGAATCGCTGCGGGATTTCCTTGTCAAAATGGGACGAGAAACGAATCAAGGCGCTGTTGGAATCGTGATCGATCGCGAGTATTATGAAATCAACTTGGGAGGCGTATTGCCATGACACTCGATCCGAAGAAAATCGCAGAACGTCTTGGCGCCCAGCATATTGGCCAAGGGCCCGACACCGGCGGCGGCGCATTTGGAATGGCGCGTCTTGCCGAGATCATGAAGCACCGTCTAAACGCGCGCGAAAGTCAGTCAGGCCCCGCCTTCGGATGGGTACGCACGAAAATTCTGATGTCCGCCGAAACGGAAAAACTCCTGATTGCGTTAGCCGATAAACTCAGCACGCCGGAGCGGCCGATTAACCCCACGCAACTCGCCACGCAATTACTTGAGGAATCGGTTCGTCGAATGACAAACGAGCATCCACAGTAAAACGACTAGTCCAACTTCGCCAGCGGCCCCAGCGCCAGCACGGTCAGTTGATCGAACGGATATCGGTCGAGCACATTGCGAATGTCCTTCAAGCTCACTGCGTCGAATTTCGCCAGCTCTTCATCGACGCTGCGATAGGTCCGCAAATACGTCCAGCCCATGCCGAGCGCTTGCATGCGTCCCATCGGGCGTTCGCTGCCGCGCACGACGCGCGACAGAATCTTGCTCTTGGCGACGCTCAATTCCTCGTCGCTGACGCCTTCCAGTTGCACCTCGCGCAAGATCTCGTTGATGATGGCGAGATTGTCCTCCGTGTTGCCAGGCTCGCAACTGAAAGACGTGAAATAGCCGCCCGTGCCTTCGTAATCGTGAAAGCCCATATCCGCGGCGTCCGCCAGACCCGGATCGACGAGCGCCCAGTAGAGCCGGCTGCCGGAATCGTCGCCGATGATCATGGCGAGCGTGTCGGCGGCGTAGCGCTCCGGCGAATCGGCGGCGGGGCCGGGCGAGAGCAGAAAAACTTGTTCTTGATTCAATTTGTCCTTCGTCATGACCTGTTGGTGCTTTCGCGGCGGCACGGGTTTGATGTTGACGCGCGGCGCCGGCGTTCCAGGCCATTGAGCGCAGCGTGTTTCGATCAGCTTCACCGCGTCGTCCCAAGCGAAGTTGCCGGCGACTGCGACGGTGATGTTCGGCGCGACGTAACGGCGATCAAAGTACGATTGCATCTGTTCGCGAGTCAGCGCCGTGATGCTTTGGGCGGTGCCGAGGATGCTGTTGCCCAGCGGATGCTCGTGAAAGAACGCCTTCTTCGCGTTGTCGTAGGCGCACCACATCGGCTGATCGTCGTACATGCCGATCTCTTCGATGATGACTTTCTTTTCCATGTTGAAGTCGTCGCCGCGCAAGGATGGTCGCAGAATGTCCGCGAGGATGTCCACCGCTTGCGGCAAATATTCGGGCAGAATGGCGGCGTAGAAGACGGTGTTTTCCTCGCTGGTGAACGCGTTGTACGAGGCGCCGATCTTGTCAAAATCGTAATTGACTTCGAGGGCGGTGCGATTCGGCGTGCCCTTGAAGATCATGTGCTCGAGGAAATGCGTCACGCCCGATTCATCGGACGCTTCATCGCGCGAGCCGGTCTTGACGAAGAAGCCGACCGCGACGGAGCGAGCCGACGGGCTGATTTCGCCGATGATGGTGAGGCCGTTGGCGAGGACGTGCTTGTGGAAGGACATAGGTGGATTCCTGTATTTCTTCGTTTACTGACCTTCGGGAAAGAAAAACGCTTGCTTCGGGAGGGCGAGGCTCCTGCCGAGCCGTTTGGGCTCCGTATTTTCGAGGTTCGCGGCTCGGCGGGAGCCTCGCCCTCCCGGCACGTCGCGTTTTCCTTTTCCGAAGATCAGTAGCGCCCGCAGTGAACCGTCGGCGACGACATCGCCGACGCATCCAACCGGGCGCTAAACGGGGAGGTTCAACGGATTCTTGCCAAGGGTGACAATCGTGAAATCACGCGGCGGGTGCTTTTTCACATGGTCCAGAATGCTCGCCGGCGTCAACGCGTCGATCGCTTGTTGAAGCTCTTCCGTCGGACGCACGCGGCCCAGGTAATACCAGTCGGACGCCAGCGCGCCAGCGCGCGACGACGTCGATTCCTCCTGCATGATCACCGACGACTTGAGGCCAGCGCGGACACGCTGCACTTCTTCTTCGCTGACGCCTTCCGTCATGCGCCGCAACTCGGCCACGGTCACGTCCAGCGTTTCCTGGGCGCGTTCGGTCGTCGTGCCCGCATAGCACAAGACGCCGGCGACTTGCTTGAACGTCTGATAGTTGGCGCTGACGGCGTAACACAGCCCGCGCTTTTCGCGCACCTCGGTGAAAAGGCGCGCGCCCATGCCGCCGGAGAGCACCTGCACCGCGCCGAGAGCGGCATAGTATTCCGCGTCGCCGAACGGGACGCTCGAGTAGCCGATGACGATCTGCGTGATCGTGTCTTCGAAAGTCCAGTTGGTCTGCGG
>DAIOGM010000130.1:0-5607 GCA_036745215.1 Gemmataceae bacterium | reverse complement strand
GCGTCGTGTCTTTATCGAGATGGGCGTTGCCTTTTTCGGGCGCCTCGAGTTCCGGCACGCGCACGTCGGCGCCGGTCCAGTCGCCGAATAGCTTGGTGACTTGCTCCAATAGCGGCTTCCACTCGACGTTGCCTGCGACGGAGAGAATCGTCCCTTTCGGTCCGAAGCGCGCTTGATGAAAATCGCGCAAGCTCTTGGAGGTGATTCGCTCGATGCTCTCCTCCGTGCCGCGGCGATCCTGGCCGAGCGGCGCGGGCCAGAAGCGGCGACGCATCTCGACCATCACTTTCGCGCGCGGCTCATCTTCGAGCGCCTGCAAATCTTGCAGCGCCAGCGCCTTGACGGAATCAAGTTCGTCATCCGGCAAATGCGGATGACGTAAGATGTCCGCGAAAATCGCCAGGGCAGGGGGGACGTTGCGCGCCAGCGTCGAGCCCCAGAAACGCAGGTGCAGTTGCCCGACGCTTTCGGAGTGATCCAGCCCCAGGCTGTCCATCGCCAACGTCAACGCCCGGCTATCGCGATCGCCGGCGCCGCGCGTGATCATGTCCGAAAAAATCGATATCAGGCCGCGTTCGTTCGGCGGATCGTAGACGCAGCCCGCGGGCACGAGAAAGTTAACCGCGGCCGAGCGCACGTGGTCCATGCGTTCCAGGAGCAGCGTCAGGCCGTTGGCGAAAGTATGTTGATGGACTTGTTGCGGCACGATGGGATCCTACAAGGATGGAGAACGTCGATTCCGGCTCCGTCACGCATCTTCGGCGATCGCCTGCCGACGCTGGCGAACCAATTCTTCAACGCCGGGTTGATTCATCCATTCGAAAACGGCGTCAAAAAGGTCTTCGATCTCGCCACACGCGGAAAAGGCGCGCAACTTGATCTTGGCGCCGCATTGTGGACAAGAAGTGTAGATATCGAAAGGCGACACGGACCAATTTGTGCCGCAATGTTCGACGATACGTTGCGAAGGAAACGCTCGTATCGCTTCCGCGAGTTCATTCGGGACCGCAACGGGTAATGATTCGATCGATGCCATCCTATTCAAGCTCCTGAAGGGCGTTTTTGAATTCGTTGCGTGTCATCGTGGGACGGCGCCGAATCTCGACGTGGGCGTCGCGCAGTCGCGGCGGCAATGAAGTCGATCCAGCCATCGGGACGATGATCAGTTCGACCGCCTCAATTTCCTCTCGCGATCGACTTACCGCCTGGCTGCCGGGGCGAAACGCTGCGAGAATTTCGTCCGCAGTCAATGAAGGTTCAACGCCTTCCGTATCGAAAACCGACAAACCCTCTTCGCCTTTGCGAAGCTGAAATGCCGGCTTGCCGGGTTCGGAAACTCGGAGGAACATCGTCATTTCTCCTGCCGACATTCAACCGACTTCGAAGACCCGTCGCGTTGATTATACCATAGTTGAATTGCAATACACAGACTCCGCGAATCAAAGCATCCATTCCGGCTCAAGTTGATAGGCGGTGGGCTCAACCATTTTGTAGAGCGTCTTGCGAAAGCGGAAGCCGATCTGGCGATACATGCGCACGGCAGTGTCGTTCTGCGCCGTCACTTCGAGCGCCGCACGGGCCAGGCCGAAGCGGCGAAAGCCGTGGAGCGATTGCAACAGAATCGCCAAACCCAGGCCGAGGCCGCGATGCGTCCGGATGACGCCGAGATTTTGGATGCTGCCGGTGCCGGCGCGATCGGAAACGCCTTGCACGGTGGCGACGTAGTTTTCATTGTGTGCGATCAGCCAGGTCGATTCCGGGCGAAAGCCGGGCCGCGTCGTAATCTCGCGCATGAGGCGTTTGCAGCCATCGCGATTGCTGAGATTGGGGAAGACGACGCCGTCGAGTTCATCGCAGAAACACTGGAACTTGACCTCGGCGTGCGCATCGAGCAAGCGCTCTTCCCACGGAACCCACGCGTATTCGTAGGGCAAGCTCGGCGTCGGCGCCAGCGGCGCGACCAGGTCCAGCTCCATGCGGTAGCGTTTGTAATACGTGACGGCGTTGGTGTCGAGCGCGGCTGCCATCGGAATCACGCCCAAGATTGACGAAGTTGGAAAGCGCGTATGATACCACGGCACATTGAAATGTCAAAAGCTTTGCCGCTTACGCTTTAGTTCTTCTTTTTCATCTTAACGGCTTCAAGTCGCAATAGATACAAGGTTCCATCGCTGTTGCCGACCGCGAAATGCCGGCTGTCGGACGCGAATGCGAGCGCACGCGCCTCTTCAACGAAATGCCATTCGCGCACTTTCTCGCCCGTTTTTGCGTCCCAGATGCGTACGCGCTTGTCTTCGCCGGAACTCGCAAGCAACTTGCCGTCGGCGGAAAACGCAAGCGCCTTGACGGGTGGCATCAAGCCTTGCTTCGCGTGGCCGGACAACTTGTGAAGCCGATCGATTTTTTCGCCAGCGAAGTTCCATACGTGAATCTCGGCATCATCGCCCGCAAACGCGACGATCGGCGCCGTCGGCGAACACGCGATGACGCGCGCCGTCGCGCCCGGCAGGCGCTTCTCGTCGAGAAACTCGCCGCTCGCATCCCAGATGCGCAGCGAATTCATGCCGACGCGATGGCCGGCGACCACGTATTTCCCATCATGACTGAACGCCAGCGACGACACGCCGACGGCGCCCGATTTATCGCGGTCCAGCTCGACCCACGTTTCTGGCTCGCGTTCGTTGAGATTGGAAATGCGCAAGATCGGCTCGTGACTGCCGCTCGCCAGCATTTTTCCCTTCGGCGTAATCGCGATCACGAAGGGCCGCGTCTTGTGGCCGGATAGGGCTTCTTTTTCTTTCGGCTCCGCGCCGGTCAAATCCCAGCCGAGCATGCGCGAGTCGCGGCAGCCCGTGAAAAGCAGTTTGCCATCGGGGCTGAACGCGAGGCCGCTCATGCTGCCGTCGAGCTTCGCCCACGATTTCGGTTCCTTGTCGCCGAGCTTGTGAAGGTGGACGACGTTGTCCCAGCCAGAGGTGGCGAGCAATGTTCCGTCAAAGGAAATCGTTACGTGGGCAATGGCACGATGGTGCGGTTGCAGAAGGCCGACGAGACCGGCGATGGAGAGCGTTTTGCGAACGTCTTCGTCAATGGCTTTGTCATCGAGCTTGTCGAACGGCGAAGGCGTCGCTCGAAGCGCGTTCATGGCGGGAGCGTAGAGCGATGTGCCGACTTGTTCGCGGGCGAATACGAGGAGGTCGCGGCGGAGATTGTCGTTGTTGAAGTCTTGATTGGCGACGCGGGCTTGCAGGTCTTTGAGGCGTGAGTTGGCGTCGCCGGCGTGGAGTGGTTGCGTTGAGAACAGGATCGATAACACCGGCAATAGCACACGAGAATTCATATAAACTCCGCAAGGTTAACCAACGCCGTTGATTATTCTACCTGCGACCGGGCTTTCAGGAGAATGGGCCACCCCTCGCAAAGGAGTTTTCTCTGATGTCCTCTCCCACCCCCAACATCACCAGCGTCCTCAAGGAAACACGCACGTTCGCGCCGTCCGCCGAGTTCGTCGCACAGGCGAACGTCAAAGGCGCTGCCGAATACGAAAAACTCTGGAAACGCGCCGCGGACGATCCGACCGGCTTCTGGGCCGAACAAGCCGAGTCGCTCACCTGGTTCAAGAAGTGGGACAAGGTGCTCGAATGGAACGCGCCGTTCTCCAAGTGGTTCGTCGGCGGCAAGATCAACGCGTGCTACAACTGCGTCGATCGCCATCTCGACGGGCCGCGCAAGAACAAAGCCGCCATTATCTGGGAAGGCGAACCGGGCGACTCGCGCGTGTTGCGCTATCAGGATCTCCATCGCGAGGTGTGCAAGTTCGCCAACGCGCTGAAAAAAATCGGCATCAAGTCGGGCGATCGCGTCACCATCTACATGCCGATGATTCCGGAGGCCGCCATCGCCATGCTGGCGTGCGCTCGCATCGGCGCGACGCACTCCGTCATCTTCGGCGGCTTCTCCGATACCGCGGTCGCCGATCGCAATAACGACGCCAAGGCGAAGCTCGTCATTACCGCGGACGGCAGTTGGCGGCGCGGCAAGATTGTCCCCTTGAAGGCAAACGTCGATGCGGCTCTCGAAAAATCGCCGACCGTCGAGAAATGCATTGTTTTCAATCGCGCCAATCAGCAAGTCAACATGAAAGCGGGCCGGGATTTGTGGTGGCACGAGCTGGTCGCCAACGAGTCGGCTATCTGTCCCGCGGAACAGCTCGACAGCGAGCATCCCTTGTACATCCTGTACACGAGCGGATCGACCGGCAAACCCAAGGGCGTCTTGCACACGACCGCGGGCTACCTGCTCGGCACGTCGCTCACGCACAAGTGGGTCTTCGATTTGAAAGAGGACGACACCTACTGGTGCACCGCCGACGTCGGCTGGGTGACGGGGCACAGCTACATCGTCTACGGCCCGCTCGCCAATGGAGCGACATGCGTCATGTACGAAGGCGCGCCGAATCACCCGCGCGAAGATCGCTTCTGGGACATCATCGAAAAGTATCGCGTCACCATTTTTTACACCGCGCCGACGGCGATCCGCGCCTTCGTCAAGTGGGGCGACCAGCATCCCAATGCGCACGACCTCTCCAGCCTGCGTTTGCTCGGCACCGTCGGTGAGCCGATCAATCCGGAAGCGTGGATGTGGTATCACAACGTCATCGGCAAGGGCAAATGCCCGATCGTCGATACCTGGTGGCAAACCGAGACCGGCGCCATCATGATCTCGCCGCTGCCCGGCGCCATCCCGACGAAACCCGGCAGCGCGACCAAGCCGTTCCCGGGCATTGTCGCGGAGGTCGTCGATAAGCAGGGCCGGCCCGTTCCTCCGGACATGGGCGGCTTCCTCGTCATCAAGCATCCCTGGCCGTCGATGATGCGAACCATCTTCGGCGACGACGAACGATACAAGCAACAATACTGGTCGCAAGTGCCCGGCGTCTACTTCACGGCCGACGGGGCTCGCTGCGACAAGGACGGCTACATCTGGGTCATGGGCCGCGTCGATGACGTTATCAATGTGTCGGGGCATCGCCTGAGCACGATGGAAGTCGAGAGCGCGCTCGTGCATCATCCGAAAGTCGCCGAAGCCGCGGTCGTCGGGAAGCCGGACGAAATCAAGGGAGAGGGCATCTCGTGTTTCGTCACGCTCAAAGCAGGCATTGCGGCGAGCGATGAATTGAAGAAAGAGCTGCAAGCGCACGTCGCCAAGGAGATCGGCGCCCTGGCTCGGCCTGACGAGATTCGCTTTTCCGACTCGTTGCCGAAGACGCGCTCCGGCAAAATCATGCGGCGGCTGTTGCGCGACATTGCCAGCGGCAAGCAAACGACGGGGGATACGACGACGCTGGAGGATTATTCGATTCTCGCCAAGTTGCGCGAGGATGAAGAGTAGGGTTCATGACAATCGTGATGATCAAAATGGTTGATTATCAGAAACGTCCGTTGTCGGCCGGCCAACGTCATTGCCTTATGCAACTTTGAGAACCGGACATGGAATTCATTCTGCTCATCGCTGCCATCGCCGCGGGCATGCTGTGCGGCTTTGTGCTGATCAGCTTTGTGGGCTATCTGCTCAGCCGCTTCTTTGTCACGCGGGCAGGTAAGGAAT
>DAIOGM010000129.1:0-16595 GCA_036745215.1 Gemmataceae bacterium | reverse complement strand
AATCAGCACGATCATGGAATGCTCGGCCACCGCATAAACGTCATCGGCCGGAACGCGCGGGCCGTCGTCGAGGCCGAGAATATCAAGCGGCGACAACAGTGACGTGTCGATGGCGCGGCGCCACGGCCGCCCGTTGGGTGCACGCGGGATGCGAAATCGGATGTTGTCGATCCAGGCGTTGCAGGCGACGTAAAAATCGCGATCGGGTTCGCGCTGCGTTTGCGTGCCGTCCAGACAAAACGCCAGCGTGCGGCTCCCGTGCGAAAAATCGGGGTTGAATGGCTCGACGCCGTGCCAGACGATGTCCGCGCGCAAATCGTTGTTCACCCCGCTGCCGCGCAAGAATTCGCGCCGCCTCAACGCGGGATGCCGTCTACGCAACTGAATCAACAAGGTCGCGAATCGGAAAAAGTCGGCGTGCGTGTCCTTCAAGCGCCAATCGATCCAGCTCAACTCGTTGTCCTGACACCAGGCGTTGTTATTGCCCTTTTGCGTGCGCAAAAACTCGTCGCCTGCCATCAGCATCGGCACGCCTTGCGAGATCATCAGCGTCGTCAACAAGTTCTTGGCCTGGCGTCTTCGCAGGTGCGTCACCTTCGGATCGTGCGACGGGCCTTCGACGCCGCAGTTCCACGAAAAATTTTCGTCCATGCCATCCTTGTTGTTCTCGCCGTTGGCGTCGTTGTGCTTCTGATTGAAGGAGACGAGGTCCCAGAGCGTGAAGCCGTCGTGGCACGTGACAAAGTTGAGCGAATGACTCGGCAAACGTCCCGAATGTTCGTAGAGATCGGAGCTGCCGCAGATGCGCGTCGCCAGCGCGCCGGCGAGTCCCTCGTCGCCGCGCCAGAAGCGGCGCACGTCGTCGCGGAATCGGCCGTTCCATTCCGACCAGCGGCCGCCGAAGTGCGGGAAGCTGCCGACTTGATACAGCCCCGCCGCGTCCCACGGTTCGGCGATCAACTTCGTGTCGCGCAAAAGGCCGTCCTCGCTGATCATTTCGACAATCGGCGGATCGACGAGCACGTTGCCATTGCGATCGCGGCCAAACACGGACGCGAGATCGAAGCGCAGGCCGTCCACGTGCATTTCGCCGATCCAGAAGCGCAGGCAGGTGAGGATCAATTCGCGCACGATCGGATGGTTGCAATTGACGGTGTTGCCGCAGCCGGACAGGTTGAGGTAGTCGCCGTTCTTGCCGAGGAGATAGTAAAGGTTGTTGTCGAGCCCGCGGAAGGAATAAGTGCGGCCGCGGTCGTCGCCTTCGCCGGTGTGGTTGAAGACGACGTCGAGGATGACTTCGATGCCGGCCTCGTGAAAGGAACGCACGAGATCGCGGAACTCGCTGACCTGGCCGTGCTGTGGCCCGTTGTCCGCGTACGCGGCTTTCGGGGCCGCGAAGGCGATGCTATTGTAGCCCCAGAAGTTCTTCAGGGTCTGGCCCGTAGTCGGATTGACGAAGACACAATCGTCTTCGTCGAACTCAAACACGGGCAGCAATTCGACCGCCGTCACGCCCAGTTGCTGAAGATAGGGAATTTTCTCGATCAACCCCACAAACGTTCCCGGCTTGGAGATCATCGCCGACGGATGCATCGTGAAGCCGCGCACGTGCAATTCGTAGACGATCGAATCCTCCATCGGCGTGACGAGCGGAAAGTCCTCGCGCCAATCGTAGGAGCGTCGCACATACAGGCTGCGGCGATGCGAGCCGCGCGACTTGATCGAGCCGTTGAAGTGATGGCCGTTGCAGCCCCAGCGTGTGCCGTCGGCGACGGCGGTGCAGCTGGGATCGAGCAAGATCAGGCTCGAATCGTAACGATGGCCGTCGTTCGTCGGGCCATCGACGCGCCAGCCGTAACGGAACACCTTGGGCAAGTCATAAACATGAATGTGCCAGAGATCGCCCGTACGGTTCTTGCGCGGGTCGAGGGGAATCTCCGCCAGCACGCCGTCGGACTCCACATGTTGAATGACAAGCCTCACCTGCGACCCGTGCCGGCACATCAGGACGAAGTTGATGCCCTCCGCAAGCGGCGTCGCGCCGAGCGGTGCGGATCGGCCGCGGCTGGTGCGGAATATCGCGGGTTCAGGTCGAGCAATCGGTGTATCCATGTATCAAAATCTATGTTCGCGTCGAAGCTCAGCGCCATAATCGTAGGACGGACATTCCTGTCCGTCCTGGCCGCGGACGTACAGGAATGTCCGTCCTACGAGACGAGGCGGCCCATTGCAACTGCCGCGGCAATGCAATGCTGGGAAAGCTTCAAAATCCGGGGAATTCTAATTTTCCCCTTTCCAAAATTAAAATCCATGCCATAATACATATACATCTTGAACGCGCGGCGGGGATCCGCATCCGGTCAAGGAATTCGGCATTTTGCCCAATCTTATAACCATGCCAGCCATAATAGTTGAAAAATAGGCAAAATTGCGCTTCCCTTTTTCTCGGCTTTTGACCAAGATACCCGTGTTCGATAACCTCTTTCAAGAAGAAAGGGGATGTTGGAAAGGAAGGTTCGCTTTCCTGCCCTGCTGATCGTTCAAGGGAGAACCGTCGCGGGGATCTCTGATTTCTTTCCACAAAGCTTGCATTTTCTGGTCCAGCCGGCTTCTTCGGAAGGTCGCGCGGGACGCCTGAGCCAGCGAAAATGGTTAGCGGAATCTCGGTTGCTCGAAGGAGCATCTCCGATCACAAGATGCACTAGGCTCGTGTGAATTCGTTTCAGCTGCATGTTTCATGCAGTCCCACCGTTTGTTTGTCCTTTGGAGGAATTGCTATGGCCGTCGCACGTGGCGACGAAGGTTCGAGTAATGTGACGACTACTCCGACCGGAACCACATCAGGAAATCCCATCCGTCGTCGAATTTTACGCAAGCCGTCCCCCGTTGGCGCACCTGGAGAAGCCGCCCCCGCCCCCGCCATTGCACCAAGTGCCGCCGCGCCGACGCCGACCTCACCTCTCCCGCCGGCCCACGCCAACGCGACCCGGCTTGACGATCTGTATCGCTTGCCGATGCCGAAGCTCTTTGCCTTCGCTGAAAAAGAAGGCATCATGGAGCACACCGGCATGAACCGCAGCCAGCTCATCATGGCGGTCGTACGCCGTCAGATCGAGCGCGGCCTGATCGTGCGCGGCTCCGGCACGCTCGAAGTGCTGCCCGATGGCTATGGCTTCTTGCGTTCGTCGGCGCACAACTACCTGGCATCGCCGGAAGATATTTACGTCAGCCCGAGCCAGATTCGCCGCGTCGGTTTGAAGACCGGCCTCGTCGTCGAAGGGCCGATTCGTCTGCCCGTTGAAGGGCAAGACAACTTCGCGCTGATGCAGGTCGATCTCGTCAACGGCATGAACCCGGAAGAGCGGATTTCGCCAACGACGTTCGAAGATCTCACGCCGCTGCATCCCAATCGCCGGCTCATTCTCGAAACGGGCCCGGAAGAATTGAACATGCGCGTCGTGGACATGGTGACGCCGATCGGCAAGGGCCAGCGCGGTCTGATCGTATCGCCGCCGCGCGCCGGCAAGACGATCTTGCTGCAAAAGATCGCGCTCAGTTTACTCAAGAATCATCCGGAAAGTTATTTAATCGTGCTGCTGATCGATGAACGGCCGGAAGAAGTGACCGACATGGCCCGCACCGTCGCCGGCCCGAACTGCGAAGTCGTGGCCAGCACGTTCGACGAGCCGTCGGGCGAGCACGTTCACGTTGCTGACATCGTGCTTGAAAAAGCGAAGCGCATGGTTGAAGGCGGCAAGGACGTCGTGATTCTGCTCGATTCAATCACGCGTCTGGCACGCGCTCACAACACCGAAGCGCCATCGGGCGGCAAGCTGTTGTCCGGCGGTCTCGACACGAACGCGATGCAGAAGCCGAAGCGATTCTTCGGCGCCGCTCGCCAGACCGAGGAAGGCGGTAGCTTGACGATTCTCGCGACCGCGCTGATCGACACGGGCAGCCGTATGGATGACGTCATCTTTGAAGAGTTCAAAGGCACCGGCAACATGGAATTGCACCTGGATCGCCGTCTCGTCGATAAACGTGTCTGGCCCGCGATCGACATCAATCGCTCCGGCACCCGCAAGGAAGAGATGCTGCTTCACCCGGGCGAGGTCGAGAAGATCCGCATCCTTCGCCGCGTGCTGGCCGATATGCACCCGGTGGAAGCGATGGAAATGCTCGTGAGCCGCGTTCGCAAGACGAAGTCGAACGCGGAGTTTTTAATGGGCATGAATATGTCGTGATTGAATTCGTTTAGCGCCCGCGCGACGCCGCGCGGGTGCACAATTCCGCCAGCACAAATTGCGACCACGTTTCGAACGTGTCCAATTCCTCCATTAACGAGCCGATGGCCGCGAAGCCAGTCTGCGTCAAGTCCGCTTCCCGTTTTTCGACGGCGGGCGTCTCCAGTTCAAAGACATGCACGATGCCCAGATGAACCTGGCCGACCGGCGTCGCGTCATCGTTGATGAAGCCGAGGCACGATTCTTTGTACGCAGAGCCGAGTGCGATCTCTTCTTCGACCTCTCGCAGCATGCCCTGGCGGTACACCATCGTAGTCGTCACGCTCCGCGTGACGATTTCCTCACGCGGAGCGTGAGGAGTACTTTGAAGATCCGTCGGATTGATGTGCCCGCCGATGCCGATCGAACGCAACGCTCGCAGACGCTTTTCCCCGGCGCCTTGGCCGCGCGTGTAGTGAAACACGTGGTCGCGATGTTTCATGACAACGTACGGAATGAGCTGCTTGAAGTTCGGATCGTCCTCGGCCCGGCCGCGCGGCAAAAAGAGGAAGTGCTTCGGATCAAGCAACAGCGGCCAATAACGTTCGACGTCGCGCGACAGGCCCTGAAACAGGCCGGCGTCGCGTAAAACAGCGGCCGGTATGACGAGCACTTGCTCTTCACTTTTGTTCACGGGCCTTCACCTCGGGATTCCACAAAGTTTCGCCATAGGTAATCATGCTTAACGATGTCCACGGATCGCCTACCGCCACGATTCCGGCGGCCGCGGCGGCTTTTTGAACCTGGACGCTGTGCGGATTGCTCGTCGTGCTCGGTCCGAAAATGTCCGACAGACGAGACGCCAATACCAGAAGCGACAACGCGACGAGCAGGATCAACGCGAGTCGGATCGTCTGCCGACTGTCGCGTCGGTTGAAAACCGCGTCGAGTTCGCGCTGATCGCCCGCCTCCGCCGCGTGCTGCAACGCCAGCTCATAGGAGCCAGCTGGATAATCTCCCGCCTGCTGCTCCGTCGTGTAGCCTTCGAGGATCGTCTCATCGGCATGGGGAACGACGAGCACGTCGAGGTCGAGATTCTGCCCAAAAGCGAACGTCGTCGGCCAAAGTCGCACGCGCGTCGCTTCGGGCAACAACATCCACAAACCGGAGACGAACGCCGCGTCACCGTCGGGCCGTTCGAAGACGAGCCGGCCGCCGTCCACGAGGATTTGCGCCGAGCCAAGCAGAACGGGGCTTTCGGAGTTCTCGATGGTGCGTTCAAACTTCGGCGACTCCGGGTCCTCGCCCTGCTTGAGCGCAGACGGCTTGATTCGTTTGAGCACGCTCTGCACCTGAACCACCGTCCGCGGCGAAAACGCGTCGGCACCGAGCGCGATGGTTGGAAGTTCAGTTGTTTCCCAAGTCGGCTCGACCTTGGCGGCCAGGTGAAATGGATCGCGAATCCCGTGCTCGTAGGTTTTTTTATCAACCACGAGAAAGTGGAAGCGCAGCCCCGTCGGATAAAAGCCGGGCTCGCCGTGCCGCAATCGCGGCGACAGCGAGCCGGCGTAATCGTCGCGCACCCGCACGACGGCGATATGCTTGTCCGTCAGCGGTTTGGCGAACAACGTAGTCGGCGGACAGCGAAACGTTTCGCTTGGTCGTTCGCCGAAGTCGTGAAGGATCGCCTCGGCTTCCGCCTGCCACGCGACGGCAAAGCCCGGTGAGCGCGCGACCAGTTGAGGCACGCCTCGATCGGGGCGGATCAACAGGGCTTGCTCGAGTGTGATGGAAGGCATGAAATAATCAAACGAATCTTCGTTTAGCGCCCGCGCGGCGCCGCGCGAACGCTAAACCAAGAATAGGAGAATTACAACCCAAAATCCCCCTTGATGCGCCGCCAGCAGCTATGAATGTGATTCGCCGGATTGCCGCCCGAATCGTTTTGAATGTTGAGAAATTCAATCACAAACGTCGGCCCGTGCACCCGATAAGTGAAGCCCTTGCCCGCGCCTTCCGTCGAGCCCGTGAACGCGAAGTGCACGTTATCGAGCCCACCCTCGCGCACTTGTTTCATCTCGATCGCCGCCACGTCGGCCGGCATGCGTTCCGTGTAGCTCTTGATCAACTTCAGCATCGTCTCTTTTTGCTCCTTCGACATTTTCGATGCGGCGAGTCCGACCGCCTTGCCCACATTCTCCGGTGTTTTCTTGCGTGCATCCGGCTCGCCGAAGTTCTCGGCCTGCTTGGCGACTTTCTGCTGATCGCCATCAAGCGATTTGAAGAGATCACGCGCGTAATCTTCCGCCTGAGGCAAGATTCGTTTGCCCTTGTTGGCGCCCGTTTTCACTTCCGCAGGATTGGCGCCGAAGAAGCAAGGCGTGGACGAAATCACTTGAGTGCCGTCCATGGTGAAGTTGATCGAGAGGTGATGACCTTCAACGCGCCAGCCCCATTTGCCCGTTTTCGACGGCGTGCCAAAGATTGTAAAAAAGTACCACTCCGGATTGCGGACCATCGCGCTCTTCGGGCCTTCTTGCTGTAACAGGATCGCTTCCAGGCTCATGATCGTGGTGACCGCGACGTTGCCCGCGTCACTCGTGCCCGCTTTGACGAGCGCGAGCGCAGCCGACCGCAGTTCGGCCGACATTTCCTCGATCGGCACGCCTTTGCGCGTGTATTTTCGCGTCTTCTTATCCTGCAATGGAATGAAGTGCCAGTTAAATCGTTCGTCGCTGTCGAACTCAAACATGCCTTGCTTTTTTTGTTCCGCGCTGAGCTTGGCGACGAAGCCCTGCGCCGCCGACACCAGATTCGGGCCCGCCGTGTCAACCTGCTGAGCGACAAACGCAACGCTTGCGACGGTGACGAACGCGGCCAGGGCGAGCGCCAGTTTAAGAGTTCTCATGGGGAGCCCCCTTGGATGGAGTGATTGCTTGGATGAAGAACATCATAAGCAATGCGCGCTGCAAAGGAAATGAAGTTTTCAAGCCCCAGGATGAGCGCAGCGATTCCTGGGGGTGAACCCCGTTCAAGGGGCTTGGAGGTATTCATAGAACACGTTGCGCTGCCGCGGCACATAGCCCAGCTCACGTATCGCATTCTTGATTTGCTCGAGCGTCAAGTAATGTACCGTGCCGGCCGACGCGACGACGTTCTCCTCGATCATCAAGCTGCCCATATCATTGGCGCCGAACATCAACGCGAGCTGGCCGACCTTGAGTCCCTGCGTCACCCACGATGATTGGATGTTCGGGATGTTGTCGAGATAGAGCCGGGCGATCGCCTGCGTGCGCAAGTATTCGAATGAGCCGGCCGGCGAAATCTGCGACATATCGACGCCGTTGCCCCGCACGGTTGACGGCGGCGGCTGCAACGTCCAGCAGATGAACGCGGTAAAGCCGTGCGTCTCGTCTTGCAGTTGCCGCAGGCGGTCGAGATGTTCGATGCGTTCCGCCAAGGTCTCGACGTGGCCGAACATCATGGTGCACGTCGAACGGCCGCCGAGTTGATGCCAGACGCGATGCACGTCGAGCCATTCGTCGGTCAAGCACTTGTTCACGGTAATGAGCTTGCGGACGCGATCGACGAGAATCTCGCCGCCGCCGCCGGGCAGGCTGCCCATGCCGGCGGCTTTCAGGCGTTCGAGCACCTCGCGCAAAGGGAGCTTATTGATTTTGACGAAGTTCCAGATTTCCGGCGCGCTGAACGCGTGAAGGTTGAACTTCGGATAACGCGTCTTCAGATCGCGCAGCAAATCCTCGTACCACTCAAGCTTTAACGACGGATGATTGCCGCCTTGCAAGAGCGCCTGGTCGCCGCCGAGCGCGATCGTCTCGTCGATTTTTTTGTACAGTTCTTCGCGAGTCAGCACGTATGCGTCCGCATCGCCCGATTTGCGAAAGAACGCACAAAAGTCGCACACCGCGGCGCAGACGTTCGTGTAGTTGATATTGCGGTCGATGTTGTACGTTCGCACCGGCTCCGGATGCAGCCGGCGCGTGACGGCATCGGCGGCCCGGCCCAGCGCGTTAAGGTCCTTGCATTCGAAGAGGGCGACGCCCTCGTCGAAGGAAAGGCGCTCGCCGGCGACCGCTTTGTCAAGGATTTTTTGGACCATGTCCTTATTCATATGAACTCCCCATCGCGATGCATCGGTAACCGCATTTTTCGCAGATGCATAACGGACTTCGGTTTCGTATGCTCTTACTAACCTGACTTCCGGTTCGCCCGCACGAAAGGACCCGCCGTTGAGACGCACTTCCTTCATCCTCGCCGCTTCCTTCATCATGACCAGCGCCGCCCTCGCCGAGAACTGGCCCGGCTTTCGCGGCCCCACCGGCGACGGCAAGTCGAACGAGAAAAACCTGCCGACCACCTGGAGCGACACGAAAAACGTCAAATGGAAAATCGACTTGCCCGAAGAAGGCAACTCGTCCCCCGTCATTTGGGGCCATCGCATTTTCCTCGGCCAACCGCACGACAAAAAGGGGCACAAACGCGCCCTCTGGTGCATCGACCGAGCCGACGGCAAGGTTCTCTGGAAACGCGAAGTGCCGTACGAGGACAAGGAACCGACTCACGGCACGAATCCCTTTTGCTCCGCGACCGCGGTGACCGATGGCGAACGCGTCATCTACTGCCACGGCTCCGCGGGCCTTTATTGTTACGACATGAACGGCAAGGAACTCTGGAAGTACGACCTCGGCAAGCTGTACCACATCTGGGGCACGGCATCGTCGCCGATCCTTCATCAAAACCTTTGCATCCTCTTCGCCGGCCCGGGCGAGCGGCAATTTCTCGTTGCGTTCGACAAGAACACGGGCAGGAAAGTCTGGCAGCACGACGAGCCCGGCGGATCGGACGGCATCAAGAACAAGGACTGGATCGGCTCCTGGAGCACCCCCGTCATCGCGCGCGTCAACAATCGCGAGGAACTCATCCTCTCCTGCGCCCTCAAGCTCAAGGGTTTCGATCCCGCCGACGGCAAGGAACTCTGGTCCTGTGACGGACTAGGTAAACTCGTCTATACGTCGCCGACCGTTTCCGCGGACGGCATCGTCGTCGCGTTCTCCGGCTACGGCGGCCCGGCGCTCGCGTGCAAGGCGGGCGGCTCGGGCGACGTCACCAATTCGCATCGCCTCTGGCATCTCAACAAGGGCAACCCGCAGAGCATCGGCTCGGCCGTCATCGTCGGCGAACACGCGTACCTGGTGCGTGCCACAGGCGTCGCGAATTGCTTTGAACTCAAAACCGGCAAGGACCTCTGGAAAGAAAACCTCGGCGGCCAAACCTGGGGCACGCTCCTTCACGCCGACGGCAAGTTCTACATCCACATGATGGACGGCAGCACGAAGGTCCTTGATGCATCGCCGAAGTTCAAGGAACTGGCGCACCATTCGCTCGGCCCCAAGGAGCAAACGCGCGCCACGCCGGCGTTCTCGGAAGGCGAGATTTTCTTGCGCACGTTTCGTCATTTGTGGTGTATCAGCGAGAAGAAATGAAACCAACCAACGCGGTTCTTGAGATTCGCTGATGTCGCATTCCAGTGAACAACCGGTGCGCTGGTATCATGGCGTCACGCCGTATCAATGGCTCGTTCTCGTTCTCGCGTCGGCGGGCTGGGTTTTCGATGTCTTCGAGGGGCAAATCTACGCCATCACGCGCGTCGAGATGTTGACGGACATCCTGGGCGATCAGGCCAGCAAGGAGAACATGGATTTCTATGCCGACCTGTTCCTCGCCGTCTTTCAACTGGGCGGCACGTTCGGCGGCATCCTGTTCGGCTCGCTCGCGGATCGCTACGGACGCCGGTCGATGTTGATCGCGACGATTCTCACCTATTCGATCTTCTCCGGGCTGACGTACTTTGCAGATTCCCTTTTCATGGTGGGCGCGTTGCGCTTCCTCGTCGCGGTCGGCGTCGGCGGCGAGTGGGCCGTGGCGGCGGCGCTCGTCGCCGAGGAGTTTCCGGCGCGGGCCCGCGCCCAGGCCGGCGGCATCTTTCACGCTACCAGCATCCTCGGCACCTGGATGGCGGGACTCGCGGGGTTGGCGGTCGGCGATCAATGGCGCTATGCCTATTTGCTCGGCATCGCGCCTGCGTTGTTGGTCGTCGCGATTCGTTTTCAACTCAAGGAAACACAACCCTCGTCCCCAACACCAACTGGCTCGGCGACGCGTGGAAATCTGATCGAACTTTTCAAGCACCCGCTCTGGCGGCGGCGCGCGATTTTCGGCATGTTGCTTGCGACGACTGGACTGGCGACCTTCTGGGCCGTCACCATCGCCGGCCTGGATTTGACGCGGAAGTTGCTCGTCGATCAGGGCGCGACCGCCGCGGACGCTCAATCGGCCGCGAAGTTTGCGTACGGCATCGTCGAAACGGCGGGCGGCGGACTCGGATTGCTCGCGTTCGGCCCGCTCGCCGCGTGGTGGGGGCGACGGCAAACGTTTTGGGCGTTCCAACTCGGCGGCGTCATCGTCGTGCCGATCGTTTGTTTTCTTCCGACAACTTACGAACAGCTTTTGGCTGCGCTGCCGGTATACGGCTTCTTCACGCTGGGAATGCACGCGGGCTTCGCCATCTATTTTCCAGAGCTGTTTCCTGCATCTTTGCGCGCCACCGGCGCCGGCTTCTGCTTCAACGGCGGACGGATGGTCACATCGTTCGTGCTCCTTTTCTCCGGCTGGCTCAAGGCGACGGTCGGCTTGCATCTCGGTCTCAGCCTGTTGGCGCTTTTGTTTGTGCCAGGCATGTTGATCGTGCTATTGTTGCCGGAGACGAAGGATCAGCCGTTGCCGGAGTAAACATCGAGCGAGCCACGGGGTTAATCCCCGTGGTATGCGGTTCATTCCATGGGGATAAACCCCATGGCTCGCATAGAATATTCGCCATGGAAAACGGCCTCAAGCCCATCAGTGAAACCGCCGCGAGCGACATATTCATGGTCGGCTTTCCGCGCTCGGGCCACACCTGGTTTCAGAACCTGCTCGCCGGCGCCGTTTTCGGCATCGATCCGGAGTTGGCGCACGATTCACTCATCCAGGATCTCGTGCCCGATGTGCAATACAAACGCTGCTACAAACGGTATGGCCCGACCGCCTTCTTCAAATCGCACGCATTGCCGCAGAAGAGTTATCGCCGCGTCGTTTATTTGTTGCGCGACGGTCGCGATGCGATGGTCTCGTACTGGCACTTCTTGACGGCGCTGCAGAGCAACGTCGATTTTTTGAAGCTGGTTGAAGGCGTGGGATTGACGCCGTGCCACTGGCACGAACACGTCGAGAAGTGGCTGGCGAATCCGTTTCAGGCGGACATGCTGATCGTGAAATACGAGGATTTACAAACGTCGCCGGTGAATGAACTGAAGCGATTCTGTGCGTTCGCCGGATTGGCAAGAACGGTAGCGCATCTAGAACACGTCGCGAGCAAAGCGGCGTTTGCGAACGCCAAGCACAAGGAACAAACGCAAGGCTGGGACAACGCCGCGTGGCCGAAGGAGCATGCGTTTATCCGGCGCGGCCAGGTCGGAAGCTGGCGCGACGAAATGCCCGCCGATGTGCTCGCGGCGTTTTTGAAGCGAGCGGGGGCAACCTTAGTGCGTTGTGGCTATGGGTGAAACGTTGGACGGTTTGTGCGATACCGCCGAGTGAGCATTGGCGACGCAATTGCTCAAGGAATCTTCTCCAGATCTCCATTTTGATTGGTCTCCTTGACTTGCTGTCCGTTCAGCGTTTCTTCAATCACGACCCCGGGTTCTTGAATGTGCCGGACCAGATGCTTCGGCATCGAACCGAACATCTTGATGCGATTGTCGTGAAACTCCTGGCGATAAATCTCCGCATGGGCCGCCAGATACGCGAGCACTCGGCCATTGCCGGCGTCAACGTCAATGGACACGTGTGCGAAATCGGCGCTGAGCATCTCGATGACGGCGTCCTGAAGCGAATCGAGCCCCTGCCCCGTCTTGGCGCTGACGGCGACGGCGCGCGGATGATGCGCTTGCAGCACTTGCAGGTACGACAAATCTTCAAGGCGATCGACCTGATTCAACACGAGCAACGTCGGCCGATCGGCGCAGCCGAGTTCTTCGAGCACTTTCTTGACGGCCGTGACGTGCTCCTCCGCGTGCGGGTTGCTTGCATCGACGACGTGCAAGAGGAGCCGCGCCTGCCTCGCCTCTTCGAGCGTCGCCTTGAACGATGCGACCAGGTGGTGAGGCAAATCGCGGATGAAGCCGACGGTGTCCGACAAGAGAACGCGGCCCCAGTCGGCGAGGCGCCATTGGCGGGTGCGCGTGTCGAGCGTCGAGAAGAGCTTGTCTTCCACATAGACGGACGCGCCGGTGAGCTTGTTCATGAGCGTGCTTTTGCCGGCGTTGGTGTAGCCGACGAGCGACACGGTGTGCTCTTCGTAACGGCTCTCGACCTCGCGCTGGCGGCGGGCCTGCACGTGGGTGAGGCGTTCCTTGAGATCGCGAATCTTGGCGCCGACCAATCGGCGGTCTTCTTCGAGCTGCGTTTCGCCGGGGCCCCGGAGGCCGATGCCGCCCTTGTAGCGCGACAGGTGAGTCCACATACGTTTCAGTCGCGGCAACGCGTATTCGAGTTGGGCGAGTTCGACTTGCAGCTTCGATTCGATGGTGCGCGCCCGCGTTGCGAAGATATCGAGGATTAACTCGCTGCGGTCAATCACTTTCGCGTTCGTCGCTTTTTCGAGATTGCGAACTTGAGCGGGGGAGAGATCGTTGTCGAAGATGATGACCTCGGCGTCCTTGGCCTGCGCCAACTCGGTCAGTTCGGTGAGCTTGCCTTTGCCGATGTAGGTGCCCGGCACGATCTCGTGGCGTTTCTGCGTCAGTTCGCCGACGATTCTGGCGCCGGCGGTCTGCACGAGACCGCGCAACTCATCGAGCGGATCGGCGCCGTTCCAGGGTCGGCTGGGGAGCGCGACGCTTACTAAAATGGCACGCTCCAGATGCACGGTCATGTTTTCGCGCGTTTCGTTCAAGTGGCGTTTTTCTCCTTATTCCTTTAACGTTCGTGCGAGCAATTGGTGAAAGAAATAACCGCCCGCCTCGCGTTTGACGCTGAATCGGCCCGTATCGTACGTCCGGCTCCGCAAGCCGCGTTGCACCTCGTCGCACACGCCGATGTCCTCAAGCTGCACCTGATGCGCGACGGCGATGCTCTGCTCATTGAAGCGTTTCGCATCGTCGCTCTCGACGTCGGTGAAGTAGAAATCGAAAATCACCTTGCAGCGATCCGTTCCCAGCGGCAACGTCAGATTAATGTCCATTACGCCCTGGTAAAGGTTCACCATCAAATTCGGAAAAAGCCACCAGTAATAGGCATGCGTTCCGGTGCGGACCTTGTTGACCGTCGGATCGTCCGACGGCTTGATCGGGCTGATCTGCACACTGTTATAGACGTGATTCTCGGTGCGATATTTCGAATAATCAAGCGCCCCCGCGAGGCCCGGATGCACCGTGTTGACGTGATAGCCGCCGTCCTGATAGTTGTCCACGAAGACCTTCCAGTTGCAATCGAGCACATATTCGCGCCGGCCGGCGAAACCCAGTTTGTCGATGCCGAGGTTTTCGGTCATTTGTGGAAACGGATCGAGAAACTCGCTGAGTGATTGCTTCGGCGTCCCCTGATGCACGAAAACGAACGGGCCATAAGTATCGACAGCCATCGGCGGCAGGCCCATTTCTTCCTTCTGAAAATCCTGAACGCCGTCGAACTCCGGCGTGCCGCGCAGCTTGCCCGCGAGATCGTAAGTCCAGCCATGATAGCGGCAGCGCAACTTGGTGGCGTGGCCGCACGGTTCGTTGATGACCTGGGCCGCCTTGTGCCGGCAGGCGTTGTGGAAGGCTCGCAGCGTGCCCTTTTCATCGCGAACGACCAGGATCGGTTCGCCGGCGATTTCGATGGTCAAAAAAGTGCCGGGGACTTTCACCTGCTCGGTCCGGCCGACGTAGAGCCAGGAATTGCCAAAGACTTTTTCGCATTCGAGTGCGTAGATTTCGGGATTGAAGTACCAGGCGCTGGGAATGGTGCGCGCCTTGGCAAGCGGCAGGTTCGGATTGAAGGCATTGAGAAGGTCCGTCAATTGCGGAGACATTTCGTGGGCTCCTTTCAAGGATCATTGTCCACGAAACCAGGCAATAACGCAATGGGGCGTTGGCGATGACATGGCAACCCTTTCCAAAAACTGCGCGGGCCGATACCTTGTCGAGGTAACGGAATGCCCATTTCACAGAGAGGAGATTCACAATGTCTGACCAGAAACCCGCGCCGCGCCAGCAGCTTCTCGGCATGATCACGAGTTACTGGGTCGCCATGGCGATTCATGTCGCCGCCAAGCTCAAGCTTGCCGATCACGTCAAGGCCGGGCCGAAGACCGCTCAGGAACTGGCTCAGCTAACGCAAACGCAACCGCAGCCGCTCTTTCGATTGTTGCGGGCGCTGGCGAGCGTCGAGATTTTCGCCGAGGATGCGCAGGGCCGATTCGGCATGACGCCGATCGCGGAGTGCCTGCTCGACGTGCACGGCTCGCAGCGGGCCGTCGCGTTAATGATGGGTGATGAACATTACGCTTCCTGGGGTGGGTTGCTCTACAGCGTACAAACGGGAAAACCGGCGTTCGATCACATCTATGGCAAACCCGTATTCAATTGGCTCTCCGAGCATCCCGAAGGGGCCAAGATTTTCGACGCCGCCATGACCGGCTTCCACGGTCCTGAAACGCAAGCGATGATTGAAGCGTACGATTACACCGGAATCAACACGCTCATCGATATCGGCGGCGGCAACGGCACGGTGCTTATCGAAGTGCTCAAGAAAAATCCCGCGATGAAGGGCGTTCTCTACGATCTTCCCGGCGTCATCGAACGCGCGAAGTCAAACCTCGCGACCGCAGGTGTCGCGTCTCGCTGCCAAACGATCGCCGGCAGTTTTTTTGAATCGGCGCCGCCCGGCGGCGACGCCTATCAGATGCGGCACATCATTCACGACTGGACCGACGAGCAGTGCCACACCATCCTCAGCCATGTGCGCAAGGTCATTCCAAAGACGGGCCGGCTCCTCGTGATCGAGATGGTCATCAAACCCGGCAACGCGGCGCAGCCGGCGAAGTGGCTCGACTTGAACATGATGGTGATCCCCGGCGGCCGCGAACGCACCGAGGCGGAATATCGCGATATGTACGCCAAGGCGGGCTTCACGTTGACGCGCATCGTGCCGACGCCGACGGAGGTGAGCGTGATCGAGGGGAAACCATTGTAAATTAGTGGCGAGCCACGGGGTTCATCCCCGTGGTATTCGACGCCATTCCACGGGGATAAACCCCGTGGCTCGCTGTCAAGCGACGCGCGGCCCCGGCATCCACGTCCAGAACAACAAATGCGTCGCCGGATAGATGCCGACGACCAGGATCATCATGTAGAGCGCCAAATAAAGGTCCGGGTCCATCCAGGTTTGCGACTCTTCGTCCGTAACGATGTTGTAGACGTAGTCGATATTCACCGGGATGTTTGGATCGCGCAACTGCACACGATAGCGGCCCGGCGGAATCCATTTGAATTGATATGTGCCGTCGGCCTCGACGCGAGTGTGCGCGATGACTTTGCCCTCGTCGTCGAGCAACGTCAGCAAGTCGCCCGATTTTCGGCCCGGAAACTCGCCAACCGTGCCGGACACCGACTCATGCCACATCAACGTAATGGGTTCCTTGTCCGCGGCTGGATGAAATGTCGGACTCGCCGGCGGCATCCAGGCGTAGCAGACCGTAAGCAACACCCAAGTGATCACGATCCACAACAACAACCCGCGCTTGTCATAGCCGACGCGCCAGACGAGCCAGACCAACAGAAACGGTAGCCAAAAATGAAAGAAGGACAGGAAGCGCAAGAAATACGGCGGCTTGAACATGTACCCGGTCATGCCCGTGAGATGGTTGCCGGACAACTCGAAAAAGAAATCGACGACCCACAACATCTGCGGCAAAAAAATGCCGACGAGTGATGCGGACAGGAGCACCGGGCTTTCCACCCAGATCGCGAACAGCGTCATGATGGCTGCGACGTCGCAGAAATAGAGAAAGTTGGTCGGTCCGTAGTTTTTGAGATAAACGGGAATTAGCACGGCCATGAAGGCGGTGTAGGCGATTTTGATCCAAATAGGTATGAGAGCCGGCCTGGCCTCGAACGACATCGCGGTCCCTCTGATGACGAGAAACTCAGCTTGCGTTTACTGATCTTCAGGAAAGGAAATCGCGACCTACCGGGAGGGCGAGGCTCCCGCCGAGCCGTGAACCCCGAAAAATCGTAGCCCAACGCGGCTCGGCAGGAGCCTCGCCCTCCCGAA
>DAIOGM010000128.1:13962-16632 GCA_036745215.1 Gemmataceae bacterium | reverse complement strand
TTCCATTTGCAGGGCGGCGCGGATTTAGTCGCGGCAGCCGCCGGCGACCAGGAATACGACGGTCCGGAAGACGACTTCACGACCCTCATCAAGCACGCAGACGGTACCTTCACGCGAACGCACATCGATCACACCGTCGAACGTTTTGATGCCTTGGGCCGACTCGTCTCGATCACGGACCGCAACGGCAACGCCACGCAATATCAGTACAACCAGTTCGGTCTCAGCAAGATCATCGACCCCGACGGCCTGGCCACGACGCTGGTGTATGCTGGCGGCAAGGTGACCCGGATCGTCGATCCCGCCAATCGCGCCACCGTGATGACGTACGACGCCCGCGGCAATCTCAAGTCGATCACCAATCCCGACGGCGCCACCCGCACGTGGGATTACGACGACGATTTCCACCTGACCGGCGAAACCGACGCGCGCGGCAATCGCGAGACCTCGATCTACAACTTCGCCGGCCAGGTCGTCGGCGCCGTCAAGAAGGACGGCCGCCGGCTCCACTTCGATCCGGCGCAATCCCACGATCTCCATCCGGCGGAGCTGACAAGCAATCCGAACACGGCGCCGTCCCTGTTCGCGGCCACGCAAGATGCCGTGGCGTCGTACACCGATGCCAACGGCAACGTCGTGCGAATGGTGCTCGATCAGCATGGCCAGATGGAGTCCGCGCGCGACGGCGGCGGACTCTTGCCGGCCGTCGAGCGCAACGATCAACACCTCGTCAGCCAGCAAACGGACGGGCGCGGCAACGCGACCGACTTCGTTTACGACGACTTCGGCAATCTCATTTCGATGACGCAACAGTTGACGTCACTGCCCGGCGGGGCCGGCGGCCTGCGCGAAACCCGCAACGACACCGCCCTTCGCACCAACGCCGGCTTCTTCACCAATTCGCTCGCCGCCAACGACGACGGCTCGACGGGCTTCGTGCCCATCGGCTTTGACGTCAATTTCTTCGGCACGAACTACACCGGCGTGTTCGTCAACAACAACGGCAACGTCACATTCGACTCCGCCCTCAGCACGTTCACGCCATTCAACCTCCTGTCCACGAGCCGCGTCCTGATTGCGCCGTTCTTCGCCGATGTCGATACGCGCGGCGCCGGCACGGTCAAGTACGGCCAGGATGTGATCGACGGCTACAACGTTTTCGCGATCAACTGGACCGCGGTCGGTTATTATCCGTCCGGGACCGACAAGCTCAATAACTTCCAGCTCGTGTTGATCGACCGGTCCGACGCCGCGCCCGGCGATTTCGACTTCGAGTTGAACTACGGCCAGGTGCAATGGGAGACCGGCGGCGCCAGCGGCGGCAGCGGCGGCCTCGGCGGCAACTCCGCGCGCGCCGGCTATTCCAACGGACAAAACGCTTCCTTCGAGCTGGTCGGCTCCGCCATCAACGGCGCCTTCCTCGACAGCAACGAAACGACGGGACTGATCCATGGCGAACGCGCCAGCATCGTCTCCGGACGCTATCGCTTCGAGGTTCACAACGGCGAAGTCCTCACCGCCCGCCGCCAGATGGAGTTTGACGACGAGTTCAATCAGCTCACCAGCGTCACCGACGAGTTGGGCCACAAGACGCTCTTCGACCTCGATTCCGCCAACGGCAACGTGCTGAAATCCACGCGCGTCGTCGGGCTTCTGGACTCGGCCGCCAATGGCCAGACCGACGATATTGTCAGCGCGTACACCTACAACGCGCGCGGCCAACTCGCCACGTACACCGATCCGCTCGGCCGAGTCGTGCAAAACGAATACGACGCGCTCGGTCGGCTGATCCAGGTGACCCGCGCCGTCGGCACTGCGGACCAGGCGATTCGCCGCTGGGAATACGATGGGGCAGGGAACACGAAGGCGGACATCGACGAGCTGGGACGCCGGACCGTTTTCTTCTATGATCCAATGAACCGCGTCACCCGTATTGTCGAGGCCGACCCCGACGGCAGCGGGCCGCTGGTTTCACCCAACACGATTTTCGGCTACGATCCCAACGGCAACCATACCCGCATCACCGACCCGCGCGGCAATGTCGTGCTCAATCACTTTGACGCTCTCGACCGCTTGACCTCCACCTCGGCCGATCCCGACGGCGCCGGCCCCAGGACGCCTTCCATCTCGCTCTATTCTTACGACGCGGTCGGCAACATCCTGTCCTCGACCGATCCTCTCGGCAAAACGACCGTCTACGCCTACGATTCCCGCAATCGCCGCATTTCAATTACCGATCCCGACGGCGGCGTAACTCGTTTTCGCTACGATCAGGACGACAATGTCACCCGGATCACCGACGCCGTCGGCAATATCACCGACTTCGGCTACGATTCCCGCAGCCGGCTCGTCCGCGAAGCCGACCCGCTCGGCGAGGTGATCACCTATCGCTTTGACGCCGCCAACAACCTTCGCACCAAGACCGATCGCAACGGCCGCACGATTTCTTTCAACTACGACGAACTCAATCGCCTGATTCAGGAAAACTGGGTCGTCCAGGGTCAGCCCGCGGCGAACGTCATCAACTTCGCCTACGACAAGGCCGGCAATCTCCTGAACGCGAGCGACGCGTTCAGCGCACTGAGCATGACGTACGACGCCCGTGACCGCGTCAAGACCGTCGCCAACATGGGCGCCCCTTTGGTCGGCCAGGAACGCCTGACCGACAGT